>NZ_JBHVST010000023.1:0-125408 GCF_042885015.1 Streptomyces sp. NPDC058086
GGTTGATAGGCCGGATCTGGAAGGCGGGTAACCGCTGGAGGTGACCGGTACTAATAGGCCGAGGGCTTGTCCTCAGTTGCTCGCGTCCACTGTGTTGGTTCTGAAACCACGAACAACCCCATTCCCAGGGCCACTGGGCATGGTGCGGTAGTTGATAGTTTCATAGTGTTTCGGTGGTCATAGCGTGAGGGAAACGCCCGGTTACATTCCGAACCCGGAAGCTAAGCCTCACAGCGCCGATGGTACTGCAGGGGGGACCCTGTGGGAGAGTAGGACGCCGCCGAACTAATTTTAGGGAGAACCCCCGTACCGGGAAAACGGTACGGGGGTTTTCTGCGTTCAGGATCATTTTTTGGGGCCTCTCGATTCGAGAGGCCCCCTTTTTTTGTGTCGGTTTACAGCCGTCCCGCTGCCTTGAGTGCCAGATACGCATCCGCGAGGGGTACACGGGGCTGTTGCTCGGCCCCGTGTACCCCTCGCTCGGTTACTTCAGGCGGGACGACGCGACGATCGAGACGATGTGCGCGGGGACGAGCAGCCAGACGATCGCCGTCACGGCCACGGTCACGATCTTCGTCGCCGTCAGGTCGCCGAGCGCCAGGTCGACGATCGCCGTCACGAGCAGCAGGATGGTGCACTCGATGCCGTTGACCAGGCGGTGAAGGCCGACCGCCGAGGTGAGGCGGCGGACCCGGGCGAGGCCGCTGGAGCGCGGGACGACGGACTGGTCGGTGGCCTTCTCCATGCCGCTGTCGGAGCGGGCCACGTGGACGAGGTCGGAGGACGACTTCAGGAGCAGCACGCCGATCGCGGCCGCCAGGCCGGCCACCAGGTAGAGGTTCAGGCCGAGTTCGGCGGCGCGAATGCCCATGCCGACCATGACGGCGGCGTCGGCCAGGTAGGCGCCGAGGCGGTCCAGGTAGACGCCGAGCGGGCTGAACTGGCGTCGCCAGCGGGCCACTTCGCCGTCCACGCAGTCCAGGAGCAGATACAACTGCATGAAGAGGACGGACAGTACGGCGCCGCCCAGGCCGGGGACGACCAGGGCGACTCCGGAGAGTACGCCCGCGAAGACCATGACCGTCGTGATCTGGTTCGGCGAGACGCGGGTGCCCAGCATCTGGCGGGTCACCCGCAGGGAGAGCGAGCGCATGTAAAGGCGGCCGGCCCAGTGTTCCGCCCTGCTCTCCAGCTTGCCCGCGGGGTGAATGACCTCGCGGAGTTCCTCTAGTTGGACCTTGGTCATGCGGCTTTCTCCCCTGGGATCAATGTGAGTACAGGGAAGAGCATGACGGGGTCCCGGACAGCGGGGATCGGCAGGGTGGAATTGAGATGAGCGACGTCGGACGCGGAGACTACGGTGGGCTCCATGAACCATGTAATTCGCTCTATAAGTGCCCACGAGTGGCCCGCGGTCAAGGAGTTGCGGCTTGCCGCCCTCAAGGACCCCGTGGCGCATCTCGCGTTCCTGGAGACCTACGAGCAGGCGGCGGCCCGGCCCGACTCGTTCTGGCAGGAGCGGGCGGCGGGGGCCGCCGAGGGGGACGGGGCGCGGCAGTTCGTCGCGGTCGGACCGGACGGGGTGTGGGGCGGTTCCGTGGTCATGCTGGTCGAGAAGGCCGGGCAGCGGGACTTCTTCGATGCGTTGATCGAGCAGGAGCAGGGGCATCTGGTGGGTGTCTTCGTGCGGGCCGAGCACCGGGGGAGCGGTGTGACAGACGCGCTCGTCGACGGCGCTCTCGCCTGGGCCTGGGAGCGCGGGCTTGAGCGTGTACGGCTGTTCGTGCACGAGAAGAACGGACGCGCCGAGGCCTTCTACCGCAAGGCGGGGTTCGTGCCGACCGGGGGATCTGTCGCATCCGAGGGGAACGAGGGGACCCGGGACCTGGAGTTTGTGATCGCCAGGCCGTAGGCGCCGCCAGGTCCTGGGTGTTGTCAGCCCTTATGCGTCGTCAGACCGGGAGTTCGTGCTGGGGCCAGCGGGCCCTGGCCTGTTCCTGGGAGCGGAGGAGGGCCAGGGTGGGCAGGCCCTGGTCGGCTCCGGTGGCGAGCAGCTCCGGGAGCTGGGGGAGCGGGGCCACCGCGGCGACGTCGTCCAGGACGAGCGTAAGTGGTGGGTCGAGGCGACCGGAGGATGACCGTTCGGCCATGCGCCGGCCGCGCTCGACCACGCTTGAGGCGAGGGCCGTCAGGAGCGGCATCGCGCCGGGGTTCGCCTTGGGGTCCTCGATGGGTTCACCGACCACATAGAGCGTGCCCCCTTCGTTGACGAAGGAATCCAGTGTGAGGGAGTCACTTCGGTTCGGGGTGCAGGATTCGCGGACGTTGACCGTGAAGAGGGCGGACAGGGCGCGGGCCGTCAACTCCTGTGCTATGTCGCGGCGCTCCGGGTGCGAGGTGAGGGCGGCCTCGAGTTCGCCCGCCGCGCCGGAGGCGGCCTTGGGGTTCGTGCGGAGGGCTCGTACGGCGTCCTGCACTTGGCTGCCCTGGGCCCAGCGGTGGACGTGGCGGAAGGCCTTTCCCTCCACCGCGGCGGCGTGCAGATAGCTGCGCAGGAGTGTTTCGGCGACGTCTGCCATGGCCTGGTCGACCTTGGCGGTGGGGCGGACGGGGCCGAGGAGGGCGGTGGCCCTTGACGCGGCCGTCGCCTTGTCCTCGCAGCCGGTGGAGGGGGACCAGTGGAGGCGGGCCGGGGTGTCGCAGAGGTGGGAGGGGTCGTAGAGGAGGACGGGGCCCAGTTTGGCTCTGGCGTCCTTGGTCTCCGACCAGATGGCGGGGTTGGAGGTGACCACCAGGGCGGGGCCGTCCGCGTCTCGTACGGCCTGGGTCGCGGTGGGGTGGCGGGTTTCGGCGGGGCCGAGGATGAGCGCGCCTGCGGCGCGGGTTCTTTCCCACCCGCCCACCCGTTTACCGTCCGCTGCCAAAGAAGCCGTCGAAAGCGGGGGCTGTGAGGTCTCCTTGGACAGTTCGGCCGGCTGCGGCTCGGGTCGTGGCAGCGGGACCTCATGATGCGGGGGGACCTGTTCGGCAGCGGGGGTCGGAGCCGGTTCAGGTACCGGCGCCTGTCTCGCGTACGCCCCTGCCCTGCGTCTCGCCCGGACCGCCCGCCACCGTGCCCACGTCCCCATCACGAAGATGGTCAGCACGACCAGCACCATCAGCTGGCCGATGAACAGGCCCCAGAAGAGCCCGTACCCCGAGAGCTGGTCCGCGGGGGTGTCCGGCCAGGCGCCCGTCATGTCGTGCGGGTGCCCGATCAGATGCCGCAGGGCCAGCGGCGTACGGGCGAAGGTGACCGTGTTCGGCCAGGCGCCGTGGGCGAACCAGCCGGCGAGCCCCGTGGCCGACCAGATCAGGAAGGTCATGCCGAGCAGGAAGGCGAGCACCCCGACCAGCAGGCCGTCCGGGATGCCGCCCTCGCTCTCCGCCTTGCGGCGGTCCCGCCCGTCCCGGCTCATCTCACGCCACCGTGGACTCGGACGAACCGTCGAGATCGGCGAGGTGCTGCTCCACGAAGGCCGCGGCGCGTTCCTCGGCCTCCAGTTCGGCGGCACGCAGCGCGTCACCGGCGAGGTGGTCGGCGGAGGACTCGGTCATGGCGCGGTCGGTGAAGACGAGGGGGCGTTCGGTCTCGGTGATGAGGTGTTTGACCACCTGGACGTTGCCGTTGACGTCCCAGACGGCGATGCCGGGGGTCAGGGTCGGGATGATCTCGACGGCCCACCGGGGCAGGCCGATCACCCGGCCCGTCGCTCGTGCCTCGTCCGCCTTCTGGGCGTAGATCGTGCGGGTGGACGCCATCTTCAGGATCGCGGCCGCCTCCTTGGCCGCCGCGCCGTCCACCACGTCGGACAGGTGGTGGACCACCGCCACGAAGGACAGACCCAGGCGTCGGCCGAACTTCAGCAGGCGCTGGAAGAGCTGGGCCACGAAGGGGCTGTTGATGATGTGCCACGCCTCCTCCACCAGGAAGATGCGCTTCTTGCGGTCGGGGCGGATCCAGGTGTGTTCCAGCCACACGCCGACGATCGCCATCAGGATCGGCATGGCGATGGAGTTGCGGTCGATGTGGGACAGGTCGAAGACGATGAGCGGGGCGTCGAGGTCGATGCCCACCGTCGTGGGGCCGTCGAACATGCCCCTGAGGTCACCGTCGACCAGACGGTCGAGGACCAGGGCGACGTCCAGACCCCACGCCCGTACGTCGTCTATGGCGACGTTCATCGCCTCGGCCGACTCCGGCTCGGGGTGCCGTAGCTGCTCGACGATGTCCATCAGTACAGGCTGGCGCTCGACGATCGTCTCGTTGACATAGGCGTGCGCGACCTTGAGGGCGAAGCCGGACCGCTCGTCGAGGCCGTGACCCATCGCGACCTCGATGATCGTGCGCAGCAGGGCCAGCTGGCCGGTCGTCGTGATCGCCGGGTCGAGCGGGTTGAGGCGGATGCCCATGTCCAGGGCCGCTGTCGGGTCCAGGCGGATGGGAGTTATTCCCAGCTCTTCCGCGATGAGGTTCCACTCGCCGACGCCGTCCTCGCCCTGTGCGTCGAGCACGACGACCTGGCGGTCGCGGAAGCGCAGCTGGCGCAGGACGTAGGTCTTCTCGAGCGCCGACTTGCCGTTGCCGGACTCGCCGAGCACCAGCCAGTGCGGCGCGGGGAGCTGCTGGCCGTACAGCTGGAAGGGGTCGTAGATGTAGCCCTTCCCGGAGTACACCTCGCGTCCGATGATGACGCCCGAGTCGCCGAGGCCGGGTGCGGCGGTCGGCAGGTAGACCGCCTGGGCCTGGCCCGTGGAGGTGCGCACCGGCAGGCGGGTCGTCTCGACCTTGCCGAAGAGGAAGCCCGTGAAGGCGTCTGTCGCGGCGGACAGCGGATCCCGCATCAGAACATCAGCTCCTACCTGCGGATTCCGGTGGCGAACGGCAGTGTGTTGACGAAGGCACGGTGGTGCTCGCGGTCGCACCACTCCAGCTTCAGATACGACTTTCCGGCGGAGGCGCGGATGGTGCGCTTGTCGCGGGCGAGGGCCTCCGGGGAGCGGGAGCTGACCGTGATGTAGCCGACGAGGTTGACGCCCGCCGCGCCGCTCGCGAGGTCCTCGCCGCGCTGGTCCAGCCGGTTGTGGGAGGCGATGTCGCGGGGGTCGACCGTGCGGTTCATCTTCAACTGGCGGCTGGCCTCGGCGTCGTCGTTCGTCTTCTCCGTCAGCATGCGCTCGATGGCGACCTCGGTGGGTTCGAGGTCCATCGTGACGGCGACGGTGCGGATGACGTCGGGGGTGTGGACCAGGAGCGGGGCCAGGAAGTTCACGCCGACCGGGGTCATCGGCCATTCCTTCACCCAGGCCGTGGCGTGGCACCAGGGGGCGCGGGTGGAGGACTCGCGGGTCTTCGCCTGGAGGTAGGTGGGTTCCATGGCGTCGAGCTCGGCGGGCCAGGCATTGCGTTTCGTCATCGCCTGGATGTGGTCGATCGGGTGGTCGGGGTCGTACATGGAGTGCACGAGGGAGGCGAGGCGCCCCTGGCCGAGCGGCTGGCGTACGCGGATGTCGGCTTCCTGGAGGCGCGAGCAGATGTCGGTCAGCTCGCGCGCCATGACGACGGCGAGCCCGGCGTCGCGGTCCAGCTTCTTGCCGCCCTGGGGACGGGCGGCGCGCGCCATGGCCTGGGCCTCGGCGGCGAGTTCACGGTTGTAGTGCATGCACGCGACGAGGTAGGCGCGGTGCTGCTCGCTGCTGGTGGACACCATGGACTGGAGCTGGTCGTAGGACTGCTGGAGCCAGGCCGGTGCCTTCTCGTCCCCGCGCTGGGAGACGTCCTTCGCGTGGGCGTCCGGGTCGGCGGGGAGGGTGCGGGCGAGCATCTGGAGGCGGGTGACGAAGCCGTCGCCGTTCGCCACGTGCTTGAGCAGCGTGCCGAAGCGGTCGACGAGGGCTTCCTGGTCCTCGCTGTCGCGCAGGCCGACGCCCGGGCCCTCGATCTCGATCGCGGCGGTGACGGTGCGGCGGTCGGCGTGCAGGAGTACGGCGATCTCGTCGGGGCCGAAGGGGGCCGCGAGCCAGGAGATCCGGCCGATGCCGGGCGGCGGCCCGATCTCGACCTCCTTGCCGTCGAGGCGTGTACCGGCCTCCTGGACGCTGCTGCGGTACGCCGTGCCGCGGCGCAGGTTGCGCTTGTAACTGCGGTTGATCTCGAACCACTTGTAGAACGTGCGGCGCTTGTACGGGACGTACACCGCGGCGATGGCCACCAGCGGGAAGCCCATCAGCAGCACGATCCGCAGGGACAGGACGGGGACGAGCAAGCCGCACATCATGCCGAGGAACGCGCCCGCGATGATGAGCGCGATCTCGCCGGACTCGCGGTTCCGGCCGACGATCGCGTTCGGCCGGGCGCGGCCGATCAGATATGTACGGCGGGGCGTGACCGGATGGGACACATGGGAATCGGTCGTCAACGCCCTTCACCTCCCGTGCGGTTGCTGCTGCTGTTGCGGGTGTTTCCGGTACGTGGTGGGGGTGCGGCGGAGGGGACAGATCCGCCGCCTCCGTTCGGCGTGCGGGTGCTGTGGGCGGACACGCCTCCGGAGACGGGGTTCGCGGGGCGCGGCTGGCTGTTGCCGCCGCCTGCGCCGCCTCCGCCGTTGTTGTCGGCGCGGGTGCTGTGGGTCTTGATGCCCTGGGCGACCAGGGTGGCGGGGGAGCTGATCACGGCCGCGGCCTTGCCTTCGGCGCCCTGCATGATGCGGTTGTTGCGGCCGTTTGCGATCTCGTCGCCGAAGCCGGGCACGAAGCGGTAGATCATCGCGCTGGCGAAGATGGCGAGCAGGATGATCGCGAGGCCGGAGACGACGGCGGAGAAGGAGTCCGGGCCACCGTTGGTCGACAGCGCGCCGGCGAGGCCCAGCACGATCACGATGACCGGTTTGACCAGAATGACGGCGATCATGATGCCGGCCCAGCGGCGGACGTGGCCCCACAGGTTCTTGTCGACGAGCCCGGCGTAGACGACGGTGCCGAGCAGGGCGCCGACGTACAGCAGGGCGGCGCGGATGACGAGCTCCAGCCACAGGACGCCTGCCGCCAGGATCGACACCAGGGAGACGACGATCAGCATGATCGGGCCGCCGCCGATGTTCTCGCCCTTGGCGAGGGCGCCGGAGAAGGTGCCGAAGAAGGTATCGGTCTGGTTGCCGGTGGTCTTGGCGAGGACGTCGGTGACGCCGTCGCTGGCCGAGACGACGGTGTAGAGGATCAGCGGGGTGAACGCCGACGCCAGGACCGTGAGCCAGAGGAAGCCGATCGCCTCGGAGATCGCGGTGCCGAGGGGGACGCCTCGCACCGCCCGCTTCGCCACGGCCAGCAGCCACAGGAGGAGGGTGAGGATGGTGGACGCCGCGAAGACCACGGCGTACTGCTGGAGGAACTTCTGGTTCGTGAAGTCGACGTTCGCCGTGTCCTTGACCGCCGCGGAGAGCTTGTCGATGGTCCAGGACGCGGCCTCGGCGCAGCCCTTGGCCAGCGAGGAGAGGGGGTCGAGGGTGGAGGTGGTACCGGGGTCGGTGGTACCGCCGGTGGTGCTGCCCTTTTCGCAGTAGTCCTTCGCGGGACCGCGGATGAGGGCGCAGGCGTCTTTGCTCGGTGATGAAGACGGTGACGGTGATGGTGAAGGGGCAGCCATGGCGCGGGTGGCCAGCAGCACCGCCATGGTCTGTACGGCCATTGCAGCGGCGGCGACTTTGAGTACTCGGCGGCTAGCGGGCATAGGTGAACCCTCCGTACTCTTCGACGGCCTTGGTCATGTCGTCGGCGGTGGAGGCCTTCTGGTCGCGTCCGACCGGGACCGGCCCGTCCTTCTGGGTGAAGTCGGCGACCTTCCAGTCCCCGCTGATCCACTTCAGTTGATACGTCGTCGTGAACCAGCTTTCCGACACCGGGTTCGTGGAGCCGTTGCCGGACAGGCCGAAGAGCGACGTGTACCAGAGCTCGACCGTGGCGCTGTCGGTGCTGGAGGACGTGACCTTGGTGCCCACAGGGATGATCCGTGAGACGAAGGTCTGGCCGGCGGGGGCCTTGCCGTCCTTGGTCAGCCCGATGTTGGTCAGGAACTTCTCGCTGGAGTAGGCGCTGTCGAGATCCGACTGCCGGGCGGCGGCAACTTCAGGGGCGTACACCGTGTTGACGATGGCGTGCCGCTGGTTGGTGTCGAACATGCCGGTCGATCCGAGCGCGACCCCGTAATTCGTTGCCGCGCTCTGCGCACCCTGCACATCGTGGCCGTACCTCGTGGGGATACCCCCCGTGTTCGTGTCCACCGGGCGTTGGCCTGAAGGGGCCGTGGGGGAGGTTCTGGTGGCGTTGCCGCCTCCGTTGCCGGTTCCGGAGGAGGAAGAGGAATCGTCTCCTCCACGGTTCGCGAAGGCGATGGCCGCGATGAGGAGGACGACGACGCCGACCACCGTCACCAGGCTCCGCGAGGAGGATCGGCCGCGGCGGGCGCCACCGTAGACGTCTCCGGGGCGGTCGGGGAGGCGGGTCCGGGTCTGGCCCGTCCCCCCGTATCCGCCGTCGTCGCCGCGGGAGCCGTCCCCGTATCCGGGTTCGTCACCGAGACTCATGTCGCGTACGCCCCCTCAACCTCTTCCTGAACCGCGTAGTACGACGGTAGCCGTGCTGGTTCCCGCGCGGACGCGGTGTGGTGACTCGACATCAGGGAAACGCAACCTCAGCCGGTGGGCACGACGGACGGGTGGGTCGGACAGGAAGGGAGGAGATGAGGTGAGGAGCCGGGTGCCCGGCCGAAGCTAGACGGCCATGCCGTACACGATGGTGAAGAGCGTGCCGAGGGAGCCGATGATGAAGACTCCGGTGAGGCCCGCGATGATCAGACCCTTGCCCTGTTCGGCGCTGAACGTGTCGCGGAGCGCCGTCGCTCCGATGCGTTGCTTCGCCGCTCCCCAGATCGCGATCCCGAGGCAGAGCAGGATGGCGACGGCCATCACGACCTGGATCATCGTCTTGGCCTCGTTGCCCAGGCTGCCGAAGGGACCCCAGTCCGGGGCGATTCCGCCGATGATTGTGGTGATGTCGCCCTTGTCGGCTGCGAAAAGCATGTAAGTCACCGCCCCTAGTGGGTAGTTCTGCACCCCCTGCCACTGTGCGCAGAGGTCGGGCCCATTCTCGCCGACAATGCCGCTGTCGTATGTCGACTTGGCGTCATTGATTGGCGGTTTTCGTACGAATCCCTTGTCACCGGCGTACGCGGGCCCCTTTCGGGAGGCGTGCGACGGTATGCAAAGAGTCGTATGGTCACTCTGTGTATCACGGCTGGTCACGCCGGGCAATGAAGTCGAACCGGAACCTGTGGTGTGGTTCCGTCGTTAACCCCTTCTACGACGAGTGCGGGGTGGTTGCCCCGCCGCTCCTCGCAGCATCCCTGCGCGCCCGCCCTGTTTCTGACGGGTTGTCGAGCCGATGTTCTTCGGGTCGCGCGTCCGCCCGATGTGGACGCACGGCCGCTGCCCCGAAGGCTATCGCCGTCGCCGTGGCGCACGGAAACGGGCCGCGGCTGGTTGCCGCGGCCCGTTCCCCGCACTGCCGGAGGATCCCCACGTCCTCCCCGGCAGTTCCCCCCGCTTTCCCGTGCTTTCGGGGGTTTTCCGTGTCTCCGGCGGGTCAGCCGGTGAAGGCCGAGACTCCCTCCGGGGTGCCCCAGCCGGTCGGGCCGTCGTAGCCCGACTTCGCGGTGCACAGGTAGCTGGAGCCGCAGCTGCCGTTGCTGCCGGAGGTGACGTCGTTGAGGGCCGAGGTGCCGGCCGACGCGTAGGGGAAGGACGCCGGGTAGGAGCTGCTGGAGGGGGCGCCGCCGAGGGCGTACACACCGGCGATGATCGGCGAGGACGCGCTCGTACCACCGAAGGTGTACCAGCCGGCCGTGACCCCGTAGGAGTCGTAGACCGAGACCCCGGTGGCCGGGTCGGCGACGGCCGAGACATCGGCGATGGTCCGCTTCGAGCAGCCGGTGTCCGTCTGCCAGGTCGGCTTCGCGTCGTACGAGGAGCAGCCGGAGCCGGTCCCCTCGGTGCTGCTGGTCTCCCAGACGCTTTCGGTCCAGCCACGGCTGTTGGAGCTGGTGGACAGGGCGGTGCCGCCGACGGAGGTCACGTACTTGGAGGCGGCCGGGTATTCGGCTCCGTAGCCGGAGTCACCCGCGGAGACGGTGATGGCGACGCCGGGGTGGTTGAAGTACGAGGTGTCGTAGGAGGTGTCGGAGGAGGACTCCGAGCCGCCGTAGCTGTTGGAGACGTACTTCGCGCCCAGGGTGACGGCCTCGTTCACCGCCTTGCCGAGGTTGGCCATGGTGGCGGAGGTGGCCTCGACGAGCAGGATGTTGCAGTTCGGGCAGATGGCGCTCGCCATGTCGACGTCGAGGGAGATCTCCTCGGACCAGCCGGCGTCACTGGAGGGCAGGGAGGTCGTCGAGCCGGTCTGGCTGACCTTCTTGAAGCAGCCGTTGGCCGTGGTGCAGGCCGACAGCCCGTAGTACGAGCGGTACTTGGCGAGGTCCGCCTCGGCGTTCGGGTCGTTGTAAGCGTCGACGATCGCGATCGTCTCGCCCGAGCCGTTGGAGGCGGCGGCGGAGGTCAGGCCGTAGGCGCTCTGGAGGTTGCTCGGACCGTACCCGGACGGGGTGGCGGCGTCGGCGGCCTTCGGGGTGACGGCGTCCGCGTGGGCGCCCGCCTTCTGGAAGGCGGTCGTGCCGCCGGTGACCCGCAGCGCCTTGCAGGCCATCTGGCCCTTCGCGGGGGTGGAACAGGCCGGGCTCCACGTCACCTTGGAGGAGGTGGAGGCGGTCGTCGAGGTGGCCTTGGCGGCCGGGGCGGCGTTCGCGGGGCCCGCGGCGCCGAAGCCGGCGAGGACGAGAGCCGCGGTGCCGACGGCGGCCGCTCCGATACGGCGCCACCTGCCGCGTAGGGCGGGTCTTGCGGGCTCTTGGGGATTCGAGGTACGCAACGGACAGCCTCCTGAGAGTGTTTGACAGGGGCAGTGCGGGTGCGCCGCCGGTGCGGTGTCCCCGGCGGAGGGCCGAGCGGCCCGCCGATGACCATCCTCTTGTTGAGTACGCGACAACAAGAGCCGTCTGGAATCCTGACTTCCGCATTACTGAACGAGGCCGCCGCGTTACTCCTCGATGGCCGCTCGATGGACCGCGGCTGAGCGCGACTTGACTCAACTCACAGGTAGGTCAAGGGATTTACCAAAGTTTCCGACCGGCTGGACACAATGGCGAACGGGCCGCGGCAGGCTGCCGCGGCCCGTCTCAGACGCCGCCGGTGGATCCCCACTTAATCCGTCGCCCGGCGGCTCCGTGCCGTGCGGAGGGAGGCGATCAGCCGGTGAAGGCCGAGACTCCCTCCGGGGTGCCCCAGCCGGTCGGGCCGTCGTAGCCCGACTTGGCGGTGCAGAAGTAGCTCGTGGAGCAGGAGCCGTTGCTGCCCGACGTCACGTCGTTGAGCGCGGACGTGCCGGCCGAGCCGTACGGGAACTTCGCCGGGTACGAGCCGCTGGACGGGGTGCCGGCCAGGGCGTACACGCTCGCGATGATCGGCGAGGAGGCGCTGGTGCCGCCGTAGGTGACCCAGCCGGTGCCGTCACCGTAGGTGTCGTAGACCGAGACGCCGGTCGCCGGGTCGGCGACGGCCGAGACGTCCGCGATCATGCGCTTCGAGCAGGAGGTGTCGGTCTGCCAGGTCGGCTTCGCGTCGTAGGCGGAGCAGCCGGAGCCGGTGCCCTCGGTGCTGCTGGTGTTCCACACCTTCTCGGTCCAGCCGCGGCTGTTGGAGCTCGCGGAGAGGGCGGTGCCGCCGACGGAGGTCACGTACTTGGAGGCGGCCGGGTATTCGGCTCCGTAGCCGGAGTCACCCGCGGAGACGGTGATCGCGACGCCGGGGTGGTTGAAGTACGAGCTGTCGTAGGAGGTGTCGGAGGAGGACTCCGAGCCGCCGTAGCTGTTGGAGACGTACTTCGCGCCCAGGGTGACGGCCTCGTTCACCGCCTTGCCGAGGTTGGCCATGGAGGAGGACTTCGCCTCGACCAGCGTGATGTTGCAGTTGGGGCAGACGGCGCTGGCCATGTCGAGGTCGAGCGAGATCTCGCCGGCCCAGCCGCTGTCGGCGGAGGGGAGAGAGGTCGTGGAGCCCGTCTGGCTGACCTTCTTGAAGCAGCCGTTGGCGACGGTGCAGGCCGACAGGCCGTAGTACGAGCGGTACGCGGCGAGGTCGGAGGCCGCGTTCGGGTCGTCGTAGGCGTCGACGATCGCGATGGTCCTGCCCGAGCCGTTGGAGGCGGCGGCGTCGGTCAGGCCGTAGGCGTCCTGGAGGTCACTGGGGCCGTAGCCGGTGGGGGAGTCGGCGGCGGCCTTGGGGGTGACGGCGTTCGCGTGGGCGTTGGCCTTCATGAAGGCGGTCGTGCCGCCGGTCACGCGCAGCGCGTTGCAGGCCATCTCCCCCTTCTTCTTGGGCTCGGCACAGGAACGGGTCCAGGTGACCTTGGTGGAACCGGCCTTGGCGGCGGTGGCCTTGCTCGCGACGGTCTTCGGCGCGGTCGTGCCGGCCGCCGCGCTCGCGTCGACTGCGGTGCCGAAACCGGCCACCAGGAGGGCGGCGGTGGCGGCGGCCGCGGAGCCGATGCGGCGCCAGTTGGTGCGTGCGGCCGATCTGTTGCCAGGTGTGGGGGATGTGGGGGGTATGGGGGGTGTAGTACGCAACGTACAGCTCCTGAGAGAGGTTGACAGGGGCGGTGCGGGTGCTGTTGCCGTCGGTGCGGTGCCCCCGACGGCCGGGCCGTGTGACCCGCGTAGACACTCGCTTGTTGAGTACGCGACAAACAAGAGGGATCTGGAATTCTGACTTCCGCCATACCGAAACCGGGTGATCGGGTTACCCCTCAATGGCCCCTCGATGGCTGGAAGTTGACGTCGGCTTGACTCGCTTCGCGGATCGGCTGTGCGTCGGGCGAGGCGCGTGTGGTGACGGCGGACGCCGCCGCCCGTGGGGCCGCGGATCGCACGACCGCGGCGTACACGGGGGCGGCGCCGGCCGAGTGACGACGGAGGCCGCCGACTGTCCCCGGGGCTCGCGTCAGCCCACGGCCGCGGCCAGTACCGAGGCCGTGGCGGCGACGAGGGGGCTGTCCGCGGCGGCGTCCTGCGCGGGTTTGGTGCTGAGGACGGCGAGGGCCACGGGGGCTCCGTCCGGGGTCCAGGCGATGCCCACGTCGTTGCTGGTGCCGTAGTCGCCGGTGCCGGTCTTGTCGGCGATCGTCCAGTCCTCGGGCAGGCCCGCGCGGAAGCGGTCGCCGCTGGTGGTGTTGCCGAGCAGCCACGTCGTCAGGCGGTCGCGGTCCCGGTAGTGGAGCGCGTCGCCGAGGACGAGCCGGGCGTAGGTGCCGGCGATGGCACCCGGGGTGGTCGTGTCCTCCACCCGCCAGGGCTCCGCGGTGTTCAGCTCCGGCTCCCAGCGGTCCAGGCGGGTCTTCGGGTCCCCGAGCGAGCGGCAGAAACGCGTGATCGCCGTGGGGCCGCCCAGCTCGCGGAGCAGCAGGTTGGCCGCCGTGTTGTCGCTGTAACGGATCGCCGCGTCGCACAGTTCCTCGACGGTCATGCCGTCTGCCAGGTGCTCGGGCTCACCCGTCTTCGGTGAGTACCCGGCCAGGTCCGCCGCCGTGTAGTGGATGCGCCGGGCGAGTGTCTCCCCGTGCCGGTCCAGATCCCGCAGCACGGCCGCCGCCGCGAGCGTCTTGAACACGGAGCAGATGGGGAAGCGTTCCGCAGCGCGGTGGCGCACGGTCGCCTTCGTCCTCAGGTTGTATGCGAACGCACCGATCCTCGCCCCGTGTCGCGCCTCCAGCTCTCGCAGCCGGGCGCGGGTGTCCCGGTGTCGGGGATCCTGCGCGTACGCCGGTCCCGCGCCGAGCGCGAGGGTGGCGGCGGTGGTGGTGGCCGCGGTGAGCAGGGTGCGGCGTGTTGTCGTGGTCCCTAAGATCTCTCGTCCTCCAGTCCTTCCACGAAGTGGTCGAACTCGCCCGCCTGTACACCCAGGACGAAGGCGTCCCACTTCTTCTGAGTGGTAGTGACGATGTTGGTGGGGTCGCTGGTTTCGCGGATGTGGACCAGGCCGTCGGCGCCGAAGGCGAGTTCGATCCAGGGGCCGGGGCCGGTCGCGTCGTCCGGGGCGGCGCGGACCCAGTGGAGGTCCGGGGGGACGTCAGCCACGGGGGCTTCCTTAAGGGTGAGGTGACGGGGGTGGAAGGTGGTGGACGTGGTGGTGAGTGTCCCGGTCCCTTTCACAGATCGTGGATCAGCTTGTGGATGAAGTCTCGCGAGTGTTCGGGGGCGAGGGACACCGATTCCATCCGGTCGAGGAGGGCGCGGTACATCCGCAACTGGGCTTCGGCGTCGAGGCGCACCGGGCCGTGGGACTGGTCGAGGTGCACGGTGTCGAGCTGGGGGACCGGTCCGTCGGCGTAGAAGACCGACTGGCCGGAACCGGGGAAGGATCCGGTGGCGAACGGGATCACCCTGAGGGTGATGTGGTCCCGCTCGCTCATGTCCAGCAGGTGCCGCAACTGGGACTTGGCCACGGTGAGGCCGCCGAACCGCATGCGCAGGGCCGCCTCGTGGATGATCGCCACCAGGGTGGTCGGGGCGTCTCCGAAGAGGACGGTCTGGCGCTTGACGCGGAACGACACCCGGTGCTCGATCTCCGGTGGTGAGAGCTCGGGCACGACGTGCCGGAACAGCTCACGGGCGTGATCGGTGGTCTGGAACAGGCCCGGGATGTGGATCGTGGCCGCGGTACGCAGCCGCCTGGCGTGGTGCTCCACCTCTGCGAGGTCCAGCAGAGCGGCGGGCAGGATCTCGCGGTACTCCTCCCACCAGCCGCGCGAGCGCTCGGTGGTCATGGTGCTGAGCGCGTCGACGAGGGCCTTGTCGGAACAGGCGTAGTGGCAGGCGAGCGCGCGCACCCGTTCGGCGCTCACGCCCACACGCCCGGCCTCCATGTTGCTGACCTGGGTCTGCTTGATGCCCATGAGTTGACCGGCCCCGGTGGCGGTCAGGCCCGCGCGCTCCCGGAGTTTGCGCAGCTCCGCGCCGAAGCGGAGTTGGCGACCCGTCGGGTTGCTCCTCACGGGCGCCTCCGTCTCCTGGATGTCACCGGTCGCTCGCACGAGTGGTAGTGAACCCGATCCCTGCAAACCGGTGAATGAGTTTACCGCTCGCCGCTACCTTCTTACCTGAGCGACTCGCCCCCTCCGAACCGTCCGAACCGTCGGATCCACAAGTCCCGGCCGGGCTCGGCGATGTTCGTCCACAGGCTGTGGGCAATGTGGGGGGAAATATGGAGAGTCGAGTGTGCGTGCGAGGGCCGGGGATGGGCCGTACGGTGGACCTGCCGTTGTGACTCCGTTGGCTCTCACCGGTGACTCATAGGAGATTCTCAGTGTGGTTCCAGGATTTTTCTTAATTCCGTGGGCCAGAGTATGAACCGATGAAGCGCACCACTCGTCCCCCTGGCAACCGGCGGAACGCTTTGTTCGTCGTGGTCGTGATGCTGGCCGTCACGTCCGCGTCCGTGGCGTCCGCCGATGACGGCCCCGGGCCGTTCGGCGTGACCGTGCAGGCCGACACGAACAAGGCGAGCGCCCGTGTGGGCGCCTTGTTCGGCGTGGGTGACGGCCTGAGCGGGCACTTCTGCACCGCCTCCGTCGTGCACAGCGAGGGGCGGGACCTCCTGGTGACCGCCGCACACTGTCTTGACGGGGGCGGAAAATTGCGATTTGTCCCGGGTTATCGGGACGGCAAGGCGCCGTACGGGATCTGGGACGTCAAGAAGACCTTCGTTGGTGACGCCTGGACCGGCGGTCAGGACGAGGACAGCGACGTCGCCTTCGCCGAGGTCGCCAAGCAGGGTGCGAAGGGCATCGAGGACGTCGTCGGCGCGAACGCCCTCGCCACGGGGCGGGAGACCGGGGCCACCGCCGTCACGGTCACCGGCTACCCCAGTACCCTCGACGCGCCGATCACCTGTACGAACAAGCCGACCGTCCACAGCCGCACCCAGCAGCGCATCGAGTGCCCCGCCTTCGCCGGCGGCACCAGCGGCAGCCCCTGGGTGAACGGCGACGGGGCGGTCGTCGGGGTCATCGGCGGCCACGAGGCGGGCGGGGACACCGACGACGTCTCGTTCAGCATCGTCCTCGGGAAAGAGGCCGCGACGCTGTACAAGGCGGCGCGCAAGGCGGGTTAGGGGCGCGCGGGGCGGGTTCGGAGTGTGCGGGGCGAGTTCGGGGTGTGCGGGAGGGGTTCGGGGCGCACTTCGCGCCCCCGTTTCTTGTCGTGTGTGATCGTTTCCTCGCGCAGGGGTCGCCTCTAGACTGACGTCCGGCGGACTCCCGGGCGGCGAGGGGCGGTTGACGGTGCGTAAGACATGGGTCGTGGTGACCGCCGTCGCCGGGGTGGGACTCGCCTTCATGTCGGCGCTGGTCGTCGGCGTCTACATGGTGGCCGGGAACCTCGCCAACGGGGTCGGTGGCGGATCGGTCGGTCTCGCCAAGGGCGCCGTGCCGGCCGCGTACCAGACGCTCGTACAGAAGTGGGGCAATCTGTGCAGCGCGATCAACCCGGCGCTGCTTGCCGCACAGCTGTACCAGGAGAGCGGGTTCAACCCGAACGCCAAGAGTCCGGCGGCGGCGGAGGGGATAGCGCAATTCATCCCCGGCACCTGGGCCACGCACGGAATCGACGGCAATGGGGACGGCAAGCGTGACGTATGGGACCCGAATGACGCGATTCCGTCGGCGGCCTCCTACGACTGCAAGCTCGCGTCCTATGTGAAGGATGCGCCCGGGAACGTCACGGAGAACATGCTCGCGGCTTACAACGCGGGGGCCTACGCGGTCATCAAGTACGGGGGCGTGCCGCCGTACAAGGAGACCCAGAATTATGTGAAGACGATCACAACTCTGGAGAAGAGCTTCGCGCGGCCGGTGAGCCGGGTGGATCCCTCGCAGCAGGCCGCCGCGGCGATCTACTACGCGCAGAAGAAGCTCGGCACGCCCTACCTGTGGGGCGGCAACGGAACCGCTGACCAGGGTGGACGCTTCGACTGCTCGGGTCTGACCAAGGCGGCGTACGAGAGCGTCGGAGTCACCCTGCCGCGCGTCGCCAACGACCAGTACAACGCCGGGGCGCACCCCGCGCGCGCGGAACTGCTTCCGGGCGATCTGGTGTTCTTCTCCGACGACCTCACCAACTCGCGGGCCATTCGGCACGTCGGTATCTATGTGGGTGGCGGGTACATGATCGACGCACCGCGAACGGGTGCCGTCATCCGCTTCGACCCCATCGACACCCCCGACTACTTCGGTGCCACGCGCGTGACCGAAGATGGCGCGAAAGCGTTGCCGACGACGGTTTGATCCCACCCCTGAGCTGCGGCAATGTATCTCTCTTCGATAACGTCTGCGTGATCATTCGGTGGAGGGTGGAACGTACTGAGGGGGAATGTGCGTTCCTGTTGACGTAGAGCTGATCTACGACCACGGGGGTGGATCGGGGAGCGCACGAAAGGCTGCGCCCGCGGAAAGACGACGAAGGGGCCGCAGCACCATGGCTGGACTCGCCGAATCCGGTTCGAACCCCGACGTGGACCTGCTGTACGACATCAACGGCCTCGCCAAGGACGCGCCGCACTGGTTCGACCGCGGCATGGAGTTCGTCGGCGAGTACGGGCTGCTGCTCGCCATGGTCCTGCTGGTGCTGTGGTGCTGGTGGACCGTGCGGCGGCGCGGCGACGAGAACGCCGCCCCGTCGGTGGCCGCGCTCGTCTGGGCGCCCCTCGCGGCCGGCGTCGCGGTGCTGGTGAACGTGCCGATACGGGGCTTCGTGGAGAGACCCCGCCCCTTCGTGGACCACCAGGGGCTCGACGTCCTGGTCAGTGGCAAGACCGACTTCTCCTTCGTGAGCGACCACGCGACGCTCACCATGGCGATCGGCGTCGGGCTGTTCGTCGCGAACCGGAAGTTCGGGCTCGTCGGGATAGGGATCGCGCTGCTCGAAGGCTTCTGCCGGGTCTACATGGGCGTGCACTACCCGACGGACGTCATCGGCGGCTTCGCCCTCGGCACCGCCGTCGCCCTGCTGCTGTCCCCGCTCGCCATGGCCCTGCTGACCCCGGTGATGAAGGCCGTGGAGCGCTCGCCGCGCGCCGGATGGCTGATCCGGGCGCGGAGCGCGGGGCGTGCGGGGCAGGAGGCGCTGATTCCCGGGGCGCGGGCGGAGCGCCCCGAGGAGCCGGACCTCGCCGCGTAGGCGCTCCGCGGGGTGGGGGTTGCTGGTCTGCGGGCCTGCGGGCCTGCGGGCCTGTGGGTGTTTTGCGGGTCGGTGGGGCTGGTCGCGCCCACGCGGCGGAGCCGCATGATGTGACAGCCCCGCGCCCCTTGCGAGGCGCTCAGAGTGCCTGGGGGAAGGTGAAGAAGCGGTTCGGGTCGTACTGCTTCTTCAGGGCCGCGAGGCGGGTCGCCGCGTCGCCGTAGTACGCCTTGCGCCAGTTGGTGAGGCTCGCGTCCGTGTAGTTCTGGTAGGCGGCACCGGAGGCGTAGGGGGCCATCGCCGAGTGGGCGGAGGTCAGCCAGGACTGGACCGTGGTGCCGGAGGAGCCCGCACCCCAGGAGGCGATGTACTGGGCGAGCATGCGGGAACGCCGGTGCACGAACGCCGTCGCGGTCGGCGAGACCCGGTTGACCGCACCGCCCAGCGCGGTGAGCGCGATGCTGCCGGCGCCGCCGCGGACCGAGGAGATCTGGTGCAGCAGCGTCTGGATGCCGGCCGCGGAGATCGAGCGGTCGAAGAAGTCCGAGCGGGCCGCGTACGTCTCACGGCCGAGGGCGCCCTGCGAGGAACGGCCCGGCGTCGAGCCCGGCAGATGGCACTGGGCCTCGGTGGGGAAGGAGGAGCAGCCCGCGTACGCCTCCATCGACTCCTTGTAGGAGTGCTTCTTCAGCGAGACGCTGCGCGCGGGGGCGCCGACTTTGGTGGCCAGGCGGTCCACGGCGTTCTGGAGTTCGCCGTAGGTGCCCAGGGAGAAGGCGGCGACGGCGACGGTGGGGGTCCCGCTGCCGTTCTCCAGGTGGAGCGAGGACCAGATCTCGTCCGGCTGGCTGGGGCCCCACTCCTGCCAGGCCTTCACCACGGCGGCGGCCTTCGCCCAGGGCCACGTCATGTACGCCGACACGGCCTGCGGGGCGGCGTGGGTCTTGAAGCGCAGCTCGGTGACGACACCGAAGTTGCCGTTGCCGGCGCCGCGCAGGGCCCAGAAGAGGTCCTTGTTCTCGCTCGCGTTCGCCACGAGCTGCTTGCCGTCCGCGGTGATCAGCGTCGCCTGGGTGAGGCTGTCGCAGGTCAGGCCGTACGCCCGTGACACGACACCGTGGCCGCCGCCGAGGGTCAGACCCGAGACGCCGACGGTCGGGCACGAGCCGGCCGGGATCGTGACGCCCTTCGCGGCGAGCGCCCGGTAGACGTCGATCAGCTTGGAACCGGCGCCGACCACCGCCTCGTTCGCGGACGCCCGGATGGTGTTGAGCTTGGACACGTCCAGGATCAGCCGGCCGTTTCCGGAGGACCAGCCCGCGTAGGAGTGGCCGCCGTTGCGGATCGACAGCGGGATGTTGTGGGCGCGGGCGTAGGCCATGGTCGTGCGGATGTCGTCCGCGTGGGCGACGTACGCGACGGCGGTGGGCTTCAGGGAGTCGAAGCGGGTGTTGTACAGCTGGTGGGCCGTCGACCAGCTGCGGTCGCCGGGGCGGACCAGCGGGCCGTCGAGGTCCTTGGCGAGGGCCGTCCAGTTGGCGGCGGCGTGGGCGGCTATGCCGGTGCCCGTGCTGGTGGTGGCCGTGCGTATCGAGGTGCCGGCCGTCTCCGTGGCCGCCGCCTTGCCCCCGCTGCCCTTGCCGTTGCACCCGGCCGTGGCCGCCGCCGCGAGTGCGGCCGCGCCGCCACCGATGAACGTACGCCGTTGCATGTGCGCCTCCCGTTGCTTCCCGTGCGTGGGACGAGACGTGTGCCGGGTCCTGGGGGTTCCGCGGCGGACGGGCGCGGGACGGAACCGGGACATCACCGTGATCCCGCGCGGATCTCGCACCATCCTGAACCTGGGGTGGGTCTTTTCGGCTGAGGCCGGGCGAGAGGTTGGTCACGCCGCTTATGGGGCGCTATGCGAGCGGGGTGTTCTCCATGTGGCCCTCGGCGTCGGTGCGGGCCAGGCTGCGGGCTCGGCGGGCCGGTCCTCGCCAGCCGCAGGTGCAGCGCGCCAGACAGAAGCGACCCTGCTCGATCGTTGTCGTCCGGTGTTCCTGGACGGGATGGGTCTCCTCCGGCTGCGCCACACCGACAACGTTACCCAAGGCAAGCACATGAATCCCCGCCGCGTGACGGCCGTCCCTACCCGTCGTTAACCGGAACGACAGGAGGCCCGGGACGGACCGGCTGGGGGTCGGCGGACGATGGTGGCGCAGCAGCAGAGTCGGACGGGCACGGGCACGGGCGTCGTCGCGGTCGCGGTGGCGGGGCTCATGGTCTGCGTCGGCGGATGTTCCGTCGACCGGGCCGGTGCCGAGGACGCGCGTGAGGGCGTCACCTCCATCGAGGTACTGCACCGGGCCGCCGCCACCCTGGAGCGCGCCGGCAGCGCCAAGACCCGCACGTCGATGGAGATGGCCACCGGCGGGACCCGGGTCACCATCCGCGGTCAGGGTGTCTACGACTTCAAGAAGCAGCTGGGGCAGTTGAAGGTGCTGCTGCCGCAGGATCCCGCGGGCGCCGTCGAGCACCGGCCGATCACCGAACTCCTCGCCCCGGGCGCCCTGTTCATGAAGAACCGCGGCGCCGGTGTGCCCACCGACAAATGGGTCCGCGTCGACACGGCCACCCTCTCCGACGGAAATCTCGTGACCGGCGGCGCCACCGACCCCTTCGCCGCGGCGGAGTTGTTGCGGGGCGCGCGGACGGCGACGTACATGGGGAGGACGGAGGTGGCCGGGACGCCGGTGCGGCACTATCGCGGGACCGCCGACCTGGACATCGCCGCGCGGAGCGCCTCGCGGGGGAACCGGAAGGCACTCACGGCGGCGGCGAAAGGGTTCGCCACGGCCGAAGTCCCGTTCGACGCCTACCTCGACGACCAGGGGCGCGTCCGCAAGCTCCGGAACCGGTTCAGCTTCGTCAACGGGCGGCAGAAGGGCACCGTCGCGGTCGCCTCGACGACCTTGCTGTACGACTTCGGGGTCCCCGCCCACGTACGGCTTCCGGAACCCGAGGACATCTTCGCGGGGAAGATCGCGGAGCCGTAGACGTCCGTCCGCCGGCGTGGCTGCCGGTGCGTGGATGAGGAGGAGTTGAGGGCTGGAAATGGCCCTTCCGTGCCATGCGCGGTGTGTAGGCCGCTCCCTACTCTAGGAAGTCGGTGACGGCAGGAAGAGGTGATGCACGTGGCTCCGGTCGGCGGTACGGCAGTTCAGGACCACGTGGCCCTCGCCGAGATCGAGCTGTGCGGCGACCTGATCATCGCGGCCTCGGCCGCCCACGAGGAGCGGCTCAGCCTGGAGAGCATCGACGAGGTACTGAAGGTGGCCGAAGAGCGCACCCGGGGGAGCGGCACGGGGGAGTAGGCCCGCTTCACGTGCGCACTTCGGTATCCCCCGTGTGCGTGTGTCATGTGCGCAGCAGGCGACCGATCGCCTTCGTGGCCTCCTCGACCTTCGCGTCGATCTCCTCGCCGCCCTTGAGGGCCGCGTCCGCGACGCAGTGGCGCAGGTGTTCCTCGAGGAGCTGGAGTGCGAAGGACTGGAGGGCCTTCGTGGAGGCGGAGACCTGGGTGAGTATGTCGATGCAGTAGACGTCCTCGTCGACCATCCGCTGCAGACCGCGGATCTGGCCCTCGATGCGGCGCAGGCGCTTGAGGTGTTCGGCCTTCTGCTTGTGGTAGCCGTGGATGCCGCGGTCGTGGTCGGTGACGACGCCTCCGGCCTCTACGCCTCCGGTCTCGACGCCTCCGGTCTCGACGTCGGCTCCCCCGCCGGCGACGTCCTCGCTCCCGGCTCGGTCGCTCCCGGCTTCCTCGGTCTCGGTGGGGGCCTGGATGTTCGAAATGTCCGGGACGTCCTGAGCCGATTTGGCCCTGTCGGAGGGCGCCGTCGCGCCGGCCTCGGTGGTCGTCATCGCGTCCTCCTGATGGTCCGGTATATATACCCCTGGTGGGTATATGGTAACGAACTTTGCTGGGTATAGGGCCCTTGCCGGATGCCGGGACCGGACCCTGTGCTGATCACTGTGCCTGATGGGCGACACTGGGGGACGGCCGGTTAGCCGTGGCCGGATGATGCGCCTAGCATCAGCCTGACCGAACAAAAGGACCCCGAGGACCTCAAGTGCGCTTTCGTCTGACCCCCAGGGAGACGAGCTTCTACGACATGTTCTCCGCCTCCGCGGACAACATCGTCACGGGCTCGAAACTCCTGATGGAACTGCTCGGGGCGGACGCCTCCGCCCGGGCCGAGATCGCAGAGCGCATGCGGGCCGCCGAACACGCCGGTGACGACGCCACTCACGCGATCTTCCACCAGCTGAACTCCTCCTTCATCACGCCGTTCGACCGCGAGGACATCTACAACCTGGCCTCGTCCCTCGACGACATCATGGACTTCATGGAGGAGGCCGTCGACCTGGTTGTGCTGTATCAGGTCGAGGAGCTCCCCAAGGGCGTGGAACAGCAGATCGAGGTACTGGCCCGGGCCGCCGAGCTGACGGCCGAGGCCATGCCGAACCTGCGGACGATGGACAACCTCACCGAGTACTGGATCGAGGTCAACCGGCTGGAGAACCAGGCCGACCAGATCCACCGCAAGCTGCTCGCCCATCTCTTCAACGGCAAGTACGACGCCATCGAGGTCCTGAAGCTCAAGCAGATCGTGGATGTGCTGGAGGAAGCGGCCGACGCGTTCGAACATGTGGCGAACACGGTGGAGACCATCGCCGTCAAGGAGTCCTGAACTTCGTGGACACCTTTGCGCTGGTCGTGACCATTCTGGTCGCGCTCGGATTCACGTACACGAACGGCTTCCACGACTCGGCGAACGCCATCGCCACGTCGGTGTCCACGCGGGCGCTGACCCCGCGGGCCGCGCTCGCCATGGCCGCGGTGATGAACCTCGCCGGTGCGTTCCTCGGGAGCGGGGTGGCGAACACCGTCAGCAAGGGGCTGATCGCGACGCCCGAGGGGTCGAAGGGGATGGGAATCCTCTTCGCCGCGCTTCTCGGGGCGATCGTCTGGAACCTGGTCACCTGGTACTTCGGGCTTCCGTCGTCCTCCTCGCACGCGTTGTTCGGGGGACTGGTGGGGGCCGCGCTCGCGGGCGGTACGAAGGTGCTGTGGTCCGGGGTCGTGGACAAGGTCATCATTCCGATGTTCCTGTCGCCGGTCGTCGGTCTGATCGTCGGCTATCTGGTCATGTGCGCGATCATGTGGCTGTTCCGGCGGGCCAATCCGCACAAGGCCAAGCGGGGGTTCCGGATCGCGCAGACGGTGTCCGCGGCGGGGATGGCGCTCGGGCACGGTCTTCAGGACGCCCAGAAGACGATGGGTGTCGTGGTGATGGCGCTCGTCATCGGTGACGTCCAGAAGTCGGACGATCCGATCCCGGTGTGGGTGAAGATCGTCTGTGCGGTGATGCTGTCGCTGGGTACGTACGCCGGTGGGTGGCGCATCATGCGGACGCTCGGGCGCAAGATCATTGAGCTGGATCCGCCGCAGGGGTTCGCCGCGGAGACGACGGGGGCGTCGATCATGTTCGCCACGGCGTATCTCTTCAAGGCGCCGATCTCGACGACGCATGTCATCACTTCGGCGATCATGGGTGTCGGGGCGACGAAGCGGGTGAACGCGGTTCGTTGGGGTGTCGCCAAGAACATCGTCATGGGGTGGTTCATCACGATGCCGGCGGCGGCGTTGGTGGCTGCCGCGAGCTTCTGGATCGTGGACCTGGCGTTCCTGTAGGCCGCCGGACGCACCAACACTCCTCGCCCCCGCCGCCCCTACCCGACCCATCCCCAGGGGCTCCGCCCCTTCAACCCCGCCAGGGGCCCCGCCCCCGGACCTCCTGCGGGGCTTCGCCCCTGCACCCCGGCGGGTGCTGTGGCCCTCGGACCTCCTGCGGGGCTTCGCCCCTGCACCCCATCGGGGGCCGTCGCCCCCGGACCCCTACGAGGCTCTGGCCCCGGACCCCCCGCAGGGCTCCGCCCCTGCACCCCATCGGGCGCTGCCGCTCCCAGACCTCCTACGGGGCTGCCGCCCCCCCGCAGGGCTCCGCCCCCGAACCCCATCGGGGGCTGCCGCCCCAGCCTCCGCGGGACTCCGCATCGGCCTGGACGGGCTCGTACTCAAACGCCGGAAGGGCCGGAGACGCGCGGAGCGCCCCTTCAGGGGCGCGGGGAACTGCGCGAGTAACCCCCACCGGCCGGCAGCCGAAGGTCTCTGGGTGGGTTGGGGATGGTGGGGGATTCGGGGCGAAGCCCCGTTTCAGGGGGCGCGGGAAACTGCGTGACAAGCCCCCGCCGGCCGGTAGCCGAAGGACCTGCGTGACAAGCCCCCGTCGGCCCGTAGTTGGAACGCCTGCGGCGGGACTGGTGTTCGTTGAAGACGAGCGGGCCCGCCCCCGGGAGCCAGGGGCGGGCCCTTCTCGTCCTCGCGGTGGCACCGCCATGCAGCACCGCGAGGGGTATGGGGGGAAACGGCTCAGCCGAAGCGGCCGGAGATGTAGTCCTCCGTGGCCTGCACCGACGGGTTGGAGAAGATGCGCTCCGTGTCGTCGATCTCGATGAGCCGGCCCGGCTGGCCCACCGCGGCCAGGTTGAAGAACGCGGTGCGGTCGGAGACTCGCGCGGCCTGCTGCATGTTGTGCGTCACGATGACGATCGTGAAGCGCTCCTTCAGCTCGCCGATCAGGTCCTCGATGGCGAGGGTCGAGATCGGGTCCAGGGCCGAGCAGGGCTCGTCCATGAGGAGGACCTGCGGCTCCACCGCGATCGCCCGCGCGATGCACAGACGCTGCTGCTGACCACCCGACAGACCCGAACCGGGCTTGTTGAGGCGGTCCTTGACCTCGTTCCAGAGGTTCGCGCCCTTGAGGGACTTCTCGACGACGTCGTTCAGCTCGGACTTCTTGTACGAGCCGTTCAGACGCAGACCCGCCGCCACGTTGTCGAAGATCGACATCGTGGGGAAGGGGTTGGGGCGCTGGAAGACCATGCCGATCGTGCGGCGCACGGCGACGGGGTCGATGCCCTGGCCGTAGAGGTCCTCGTCGTCGAGGAGGACCTTGCCCTCGACCCGGCCGCCGGGGGTGACCTCGTGCATACGGTTGAGCGTGCGCAGAAACGTCGACTTGCCGCAGCCGGAGGGGCCGATGAACGCCGTCACCGAGCGCGGCTCGACCGTCATCGAGATGTCTTCGATCGCCTTGTGGGAGCCGTAGTAGGCGGTGAGACCGCTTACGTCGATTCGCTTGGCCATGTCAATCACTGCTTCTTTCGAGGGGGATGCTGCTGGTCGCTGATATGGCCGCGTCAGCGACCTGTCTTCGGTGCCTTCCAGCGGGCGATGCCGCGGGCCGCCAGGTTGAGGATCATCACGAAGGCGATCAGGGCGAGTGCCGCCGCCCAGGCGCGGTCGTACGCCGCGTTCGAACCGGCGCTGTTCGCGTACTGCTGGTAGATGTACAGCGGCAGCGAGGCCTGCGCTCCGGAGAACGGGTTGGTGTTGATGAAGTTCGTGCCCCACACCAGCAGCAGCACCGGGGCGGTCTCGCCCGTGATGCGTGCGACGGCGAGCATCACACCGGTCGTGATGCCACCGATCGAGGTCGGCAGGACCACCTTGAGGATCGTGCGCCACTTGGGCACGCCGAGCGCCAGGGAGGCTTCGCGCAGCTCGTTCGGTACGAGCTTGAGCATCTCCTCGGTGGAGCGGACCACGACGGGCATCATCAGGATGGCCAGCGCCAGCGAACCGGCGAAGCCGAAGGGCTGCAGGTCCAGGATGAGCATCAGGCTCAGGATGAACAGACCGGCGACGATCGAGGGGATGCCCGTCATCACGTCGACGAAGAAGGTGATGGCCGTGGAGAGCTTGCCGCGCCCGTACTCCACCAGGTAGACCGCGGTGAGTACACCGATCGGCGCCGCGATCAGGGTGGCGAGACCGACCTGCTCCAGCGTGCCGACGATGGCGTGGTAGATGCCACCGCCGGGCTCGGAGTCCGCGACCACACCCATCGAGTGGGTCAGGAAGTAGACGTCGAAGACCTTCACACCGCGCTTGACGGTGGTCCAGATCAGGGAGGCCAGCGGGACGACGGCGATGAGGAAGCAGACCCAGACGAGGCTGGTCGCGACGCGGTCCTTGGCCTGGCGGCGGCCCTCGACGCGCGCGGCGATGCCGTACGTACCGAGGACGAAGAGGATTCCGGCGATCAGGCCCCACTGGACCTTGCTGTCGAGACCGCCGACAAGGCCGATGAGTACGGCGACCACGACGGCGCCGGCGGCGATCGCCCACGGGGACCACTTGGGCAGGGTCGCGCCGCGCAGGGTGCTGGGACGCTTGTCCGCGACGGGTGCTGCGTGGCTCATGCGTTGGCCCCCGAGTACTCCGCGCGACGGGCGATGATGACCCGGGCCGCGCCGTTGACCAGCAGGGTGATGACGAAGAGGACCAGGCCGGACGCGATCAGCGCGTCACGGCCGTCCGCGGTCGCCTCGCCGAACTTGCTGGCGATGTTCTGTGCGAAGGTGCCGCCACCCGGGTCGAGCAGGCTGGCGTTGATGTCGAAGGTCGGTGAGAGGACCGTGGCGACGGCCATTGTCTCACCGAGCGCGCGGCCGAGACCCAGCATCGACGCGGAGATGACGCCGGAGCGGCCGAAGGGCAGCACCGACATGCGGATGACCTCCCAGCGCGTGGCGCCGAGGGCCAGCGCGGCCTCCTCGTGCATCTGCGGGACCTGGCGGAAGACCTCGCGGCTCACGTTGGTGATGATCGGCAGGATCATGATCGCGAGCAGGATGCTGACGGTGAGCATCGAGCGGGGCGCGCCGCCCTGCCAGCTGAAGATGCCGGTCCAGCCGAGGTACTTGTCCAGCCAGCCGAAGAGGCCGTTCAAGTGCGGCACCAGGACGAGGGCGCCCCACAGGCCGTAGACGATGGACGGCACGGCGGCGAGCAGGTCGATCACGTAGGCGACCGGGCCGCTCAGCCTGCGCGGTGCGTAGTGCGTGATGAACAGCGCGATGGCGACCGCGACGGGGACCGCCAGGGCCATGGCGATGATCGAGGAGACCACCGTGCCGAAGGCCAGGACCGCGATGCCGAAGACCGGCGGGACGGTGTTGGTGTTCCACTCGAAGGTGGTGAGGAAGTTGCCGTGGTCCTTGCTGATCGCGAGCGAGGCGCGATAGGTGAGGAAGACCGCGATGGCGGCCATGATCACCAGCAGGAAGATGCCCGACCCGCGGGAGAGACCGAGGAAGATCCGGTCACCGGGTCGGGTGGCGCCGCGGCTCGCGCGTTTCTGCACGGCCACGGAAGGCTGGGGGGTGGGGGGAGGCGCTTCGTCTGTGTTCTGTGTCGATATGTCCATCGGGATCTCCGGTCTGCAGAGCCGTACTCGGTGTGCGGCTCCTGGCGGCGGTGCACCGGACGGTGCGGCCCGGCCCCGAACCGGGACCGGGCCGCACGCTTAGGTCAGCTGAGGCCCGCGATGGTGGTGCGGACCTTGGCGATGATGTCGGCCGGGATCGGCGCGTAGTCGATGGAGGAGAGGACCTTCTGGCCGTCCTCGCTCGCAATGTAGGTCAGGAACGCCTTCGTGGCGGCCAGCGTGTCCGACTTGTTGCCCTTGTCGCAGACGATCTCGTACGTGACCAGGGTGATCGGGTAGGCGCCGTCGGCCTTGGTGGCGCGGTTCAGCTTGAGCGAGAGGTCCTTGCCCGTGCCGATGACCTGGGCGTCCGCGATGGCCTTGGTGGCGTTGTCGACGGTGGCCTCGACCGGGGCGCTGGCGCCCGTGTCGATGCTGGCCGCCTTGATGCCGTCCTTGGCGAACGACAGCTCCATGTAACCGATGGCGCCGGAGGTCTGCTTCACCTGCTGGGCGACACCGGAGGACTGCGGAGCGGACTGGCCGCCCTTGGCCTGCCAGGCCTTGCCGCCGGAGTACTTCCAGTCGGAGGGGGCCGCGGCGATCAGGTACTTGGTGAAGTTGTCCGTGGTGCCGGACTCGTCCGAGCGGTGGAACGCCTGGATCTTGAGGTCGGGCAGCTTGACGCCCGGGTTCAGCTTCGCGATCGCCGCGTCGTTCCACTTGCTGATCTTGCTGTCGAAGATCTTGGCGATCGTCGAGGCGTTCAGGACCAGCTTGTCGACGCCCGGGACGTTGAAGCCGACCGCGATCGGGCCGCCGACCATCGGGAGGTCGATGCCCGTGCCGCCGCCGGTGCAGATCTTCTTGGAGGCCGTGACCTCTTCGGGCTTCAGCGCGGAGTCCGAGCCGGCGAAGGCGACCTGGCCCTGGGTGAACGCGGTGACACCGGCGCCGGAGCCGCCGCCCTTGTAGTTGATCTGCACGCCGGAGCAGGCGGCGCTGAACTCCTTGACCCAGGCGTCGATCGCGTTCTTCTGCGCGGACGAGCCGTCGGCGAGCAGCTGGCCCTTGGAGTTGTCACACTTGATCGAGCTGGCGGAGCCCGTGGTCGAGCCGCCCGTGGCGCTGCTCTTGGTGCCGGTGTCGTCGGAGCCGCACGCCGTGAGGGCCAGGGCGCCGGAGACGGCGACAGCACCGAGCGAAAGGGCGCGAAGCCGGTTCTTGCGCTGAAGCTTCACTGTTGGGGTGTTCCTTCCAGGAGCCGCCGTCTGGTTGGCGGCGTGCGAGGTCTGTGTGATGCGGAGGCCACACGCAGGAGGCGTTCCGCACCGGGTAAGGCCGAAATTAGGCAGATCAGGTGAAGGCGTCGATGGCCGTAAGTGAACGGAGGGTGAACCCCTGCGGGCGGTGCGGTGAGGTCACGGAACGCTTACGTCGAGGACACGGTGGGATCCCGATCGAGCTGACCGCATATGACCATGTGTGTACGCATATGACCGGTCGGACGGGCCCTAGGTCAGGTGAAGCACGCTCAGCAGGGCGTCAACCAGATCGGCGTCCCTGGGCTGGGTCAGACGGTCGCGGGCCGCGGCGGGGGAGAGCCACAGGACGCGGTCGACCTCGTCGTTCGGCGCGAAGCGGCCGTCCGTCGCCTCGGCCGCCCAGTAGCGGACCTCCTTGGGGCGGCCGGCGACGGGATAACGGACGGTGGGCAGGGCGGCGCCGGGCGCGGCGGTGTACCCCGTCTCCTCCTGGACCTCCCGCAGCGCCCCCGCGAGCGGTTCCTCGCCACGCTTGAGCTTGCCCTTCGGATGCGACCAGTCGTCGTACTTCGGCCGGTGGACGAGACATATCTCCAGCTCACCGCCGAATGGCGAGCGGCGCCACAGGACGCAGCCCGCCGCCCGTACGGCCTTGAAGGTGTCCTCGGTCATCTGGCCTCCCTCACGGGGTGCGCACGGTTTCCTTCTGCCAGTTCTGCTGGAACGCGAACCGTGCCGCCTCCACCTCGTGCCGCTGGTCGGCGTGGAGCACGCCGAGCGCGTACGCGGTGGCCGGGGCGATGCGCGGGGTGCGGGCCGCCGACGCGGCGGCCGCGGCCGCCTCCGCCGCGTCCCGGTGCCGGTTGAGGGCCTGACCCGCGCGGAGCAGTCGTACGTCGATGGGGGCGTCCTCCCCGTAGAGGACCTCGCACGCGTAGCGGTGCAGGCGCAGCAGCAGCCGGACCTGGTGCCAGGGCGCGTCCTGGGGATGGGGCGCGGTGTCCGCGGAGAGGCCGTGCACGAGGGCCTCGGCGTTGTACGGGTGGCCCGCGGTGACCAGCGGCAGCGCGGTGACCGCGTCGGTCAGCCGGTCCGTCGCGGCGGCGGCCAGCGGGCGCAGGTCGGCCGTGGCGGCCGCCGGGGTGAGCGGCACCTCGCTGGCGAGCACGGCGACGCTGTCCGCGACGGCGTGGAAGCGGGAGGAGCCGAGCGCCTGGAGCGCGGCCGAGTGGGCCCGGGTGCGGGCCAGCGTCAGCTGGCGGTCGAGCAGCGCGCCCGCCTTCGCGGCGCCGACGGTCAGACTGCCTTTGGCCGGCGCCCCGGTGTTCTGCGCGGCCTGTGCGGGGAGGCCGGCCGCGCCCGAGAGCCGGTTCAGCGCGCCGAGCAGCCGTTCCAGGCGGGCCGCGTAGGCGTGCTCACGGGCCAGGGTGCCCGAGAGCCATGCCAGTTCGGGCCGCATGCCCTCCGACCACTCCGCGTCGAGCAGCGGCCGGAAGGTGTGCAGGGTGCCGCTGATGCGGCGGGCCGAGCGGCGCAGGGCGCGCGCCGCGTCGACCGATTCCCCCGAGCCGTTCTCCCCCGAGCCGTTCTCTCCCGCCCGTGACACGTCTCGTGACACGTCTCGCGACTCGGCGCGCGACTCGGCGCGCGACTCCGCTCTCGGCTTCGCCCGGGCGGAGGTACCCGCGTCGGTGCCGTTCTCCCGGTGCTGTCGCAGGGAGCGGAGGAACTCCGTGGCCTGGGCCCTCAGGTAGCCCGCGAGGGCGTCTCCTGACATGGGCCCGGCCGGGGAGTCGGTGGGGGGTTCAAGGTGTTGCTGTGCCACGCCGGCGCCTCCGGGCGTCTATGAGCATCTCCTGGACGTTCCGCAGGGGCTGGCCATCCGCGTCGGTCGAGTGCCGGGTCCACTCGCCGTCCGGGCCCAGGTGCCAGGAGGCGGTGGTGTCGGACATCCCGGTCTCGAACAGCCGGTTGAGGGCTGCCCGGTGAGCCGGGTCGGTGATCCTGACCAGGGCCTCGATCCGCCGGTCCAGGTTGCGGTGCATCATGTCCGCGCTGCCGATCCAGACCTCCGGCTCGCCGCCGTTGCCGAAGGCGAAGACGCGGGAGTGTTCGAGGAAGCGGCCGAGCACGGACCGTACGCGTATGTTTTCGGACAGACCGGTGACTCCCGGCCGGACCGCGCAGATGCCACGCACCCACACGTCGACGGGCACTCCGGCCTGGGACGCGCGGTACAGCGCGTCGATGATCGCCTCGTCCACCATCGAGTTGCACTTGATGCGGACGTAGGCGGGGCGTCCGGCGGTGTGGTGCTGGACTTCCTTGTTGATCCGCGCGATCAGACCGTCGCGCAGGGACTTGGGGGCGACGAGCAGGCGGCGGTAGGTCTCGCGGCGCGAGTAGCCGGAGAGCCGGTTGAAGAGGTCGGACAGGTCCGCTCCGACCTGGGGGTCGGCGGTGAGCAGGCCGAGGTCCTCGTACAGCCGGGCGGTCTTCGGGTGGTAGTTGCCGGTGCCGACGTGGGAGTAGCGCCGGAGCGTTTCTCCCTCCTGCCGGACGACCAGCGACAGCTTGCAGTGGGTCTTCAGCCCGACCAGTCCGTACACGACATGGCAGCCCGACTCCTCCAGCTTCCGGGCCCACTTGATGTTGGCCTGTTCGTCGAAGCGCGCCTTGATCTCGACGAGGACGAGGACCTGCTTGCCGGACTCGGCGGCGTCTATCAGCGCGTCGACGATCGGTGAGTCGCCCGAGGTCCGGTACAGCGTCTGCTTGATGGCCAGCACGTCCGGGTCGGCCGCCGCCTGCTCCAGGAAGGCCTGCACGGAGGTGGAGAAGGAGTCGTACGGGTGGTGCAGCAGGACGTCGCGCTCGCGCAGGGCGGCGAATATGTCGGGCGCGGACGCCGACTCGACCTCGGCCAGGTCGCGGTGCGTTCCCGCGATGAACTTCGGGTACTTCAGCTCGGGCCGGTCGAGGGCGCCGATGCCGAAGAGGCCGGTGAGGTCCAGGGGACCCGGCAGCGGGTACACCTCCGCCTCGGAGATCTTCAGTTCCCGTACGAGGAGATCGAGGACGTACCGGTCGATGGACTCCTCGACCTCCAGGCGCACCGGCGGCCCGAAGCGGCGCCGCATGAGTTCCTTCTCCAGCGCCTGGAGCAGGTTCTCGGCGTCGTCCTCCTCGACCTCCAGGTCCTCGTTCCTGGTCAGCCGGAAGGTGTGGTGCTCCAGGACCTCCATGCCCGGGAAGAGCTCCTCCAGGTGTGCCGCGATCACGTCCTCGATGGGGACGTAGCGGTTGGGAGAGGCCTCCAGGAAGCGGGAGAGCAGCGGCGGGACCTTGACGCGCGCGAAGTGCCGGTGGCCGCTGACCGGGTTCCGTACGACGACCGCGAGGTTCAGGGACAGACCCGAGATGTACGGGAAGGGGTGCGCGGGGTCGACCGCCAGCGGGGTCAGGACCGGGAAGATCTGGTGCCGGAAGAGGGTGAAGAGGCGGGCCTGCTCCTTCTCCGTCAGTTCGCTCCAGCGGACCAGGTGGATGCCCTCCTCCGCGAGTGCGGGGGCGACGTCCTCCTGGTAGCAGGCCGCGTGCCGGGCCATGAGCTCGCGCGAGCGGGCCCAGATCATCTCCAGGACCTCGCGGGGCTGCAGGCCGGAGGCGGACTTGGTGGCCACGCCGGTCGCGATGCGGCGCTTCAGTCCGGCCACCCGGACCATGAAGAACTCGTCCAGGTTGCTGGCGAAGATCGCCAGGAAGTTCGCCCTTTCGAGCAGGGGCGTGCTCGGGTCCTCGGCGAGCTCCAGCACCCGCTCGTTGAACGCGAGCCAGCTGCGCTCGCGGTCCAGGAACCGGCCCTGCGGCAACATGATGCCGTCCTGCACCAGGTCCTCGTACGCGTCGAGGTCGGCGTCGATGTCGGGCTCGAGATCGGAGACGTTCGCCGCCACGGTGTGCGGGCGGTGCGCGGCGATGGAGCCGACGGAGGGCTGCGGGTGCTGCACCGGTGCCTGGGCGCTGGGCTGGTTCATGGACCCATTCTTCCGCGCCGGGAGCGAGACCGGCGCGTCGGAGAGCGCGAGCGGCAGCGGGGTGAGGCGGATGTTCCCGTTCCGCGTCCCCGGTACCGCCTTGCTCCCCGTCGTCGGAGAGGTCTCGTGCTCCGGTGGAGGCGACGGCTCTGGCACGGCGGGCTTCATTGCCTGAGCGTCGCAAGCCCGTCTGAATCGATGGTTACGGCGACATGACGTGCGGGATATCGGGGAGCGGCTCCCGGACGTCTACATGCCCGGGAGCGGCGTACGCCCCGCCCCCCCCGTGGGGGCGTACGCGGCCCCGGCGCGGGGGGAGTTATGAGGTGCGGCGGCGCAGCAGCCGGAAGGTGGCGGCGGTGGCCGCGGCGGTCACGGTGAGGACGATGCCGGTTTCCACCAGCTGGAGGGGCCAGAAGTGGGAGGCGGGGTGGTAGACGGAGTACCGGCCCGTGACACCGTGCTCGGTCAGGCATCGCTTGGCTTCCGCGGCCGTGCCCTCGCAGTTCCCGTACCCGGGGTCCGGGACTCGTTTCCCGTGGACGAGCACTCCGGACTCCAGCTGCCAGACGGGACCGGACTGGTCGTAGGCCGCGGCGCCGGTACGGGTGATCGTGGGCCACAGGTCCGCGCGGTACCGGTCCAGGCACTGGCTGAGCACCAGCATCACGGCGAACGAGACGCTCAGAGCGGGCAGCGAGCGCCGTAGCGCCAGACCGGCGAGTGCGCCCATGGCCAGGGCGCACAGGGCGTACGCCACCATCGCCGGGCCGCGGGCGACGAAGACGGCGGTGGCGGGCCAGTCGCCGATGACCCGGGCCGGTCTGTTCGACCAGCTCCAGCGGTACGCCGCCACGAGCACCGTGCCGCTGAGCGTGATCAGCAGTGCGGGCACGGCGAGCTTGGCGGCCAGCCAGCGCACGGGGGACACCGACTGGGTCCAGGCGAGCCACGCGGTGCCGGACTCCAGTTCACGGGCGATCAGTGCCGCGCCCGCCCAGGCGGCGACGGCGTAGAAGCAGTGGCTGAGAACGGTGGCGGTGTATCGGAGGATCGCGCTGTACTCGAGCGTGGCCGTGACGTCGCAGCTGTCGGAGTGGAGACAGTGGAAGGCCTCCGCCCGGGCGGCGTCGGCCGTGACCCCCATCGCCCACACCAGGAATGCGACGACGGCGACGACGAACGAGCCCCAGACGATCAGCGCGGTGCGGTGCACGCGTACGACGGTCCACGGCAGGCCGCCGACGGCACCCGCGGTGCTCACAGGGCGGCTCCCTTCGTGCGCGGGGCGCTGCCGGTGTCGCGCTTGAGCAGCCGGAAGGCGACGAGGAGAACGAGTGCGGTGAGGACGAGCACCAGGCCGGTCGCCATCAGCTGGAGGGGCCAGTAGTGGGACTGGGGGTGGGAGTCGGTGTAGAAGCTGACGGCGTCGAGCCGGTGGTAGAGCGTGCTGCACTCCGAGCTGTGGCTGCTGCCGCACTGCGGGTCGGGCAGCCGGGCCCCGGTCGAGGTGAGGAGACCGTTGTGGACGGTGATCCCGAGGCTGGTGGGGCCGTCGTGGGTCAGGCTGGTGACCGTCCGCACGGTCGGCCACAGGTACGGCAGGGCGAGGGCGAGGGCGGCCCGGACGCCGACCGTCCACACCACCGACACGACGAGTGCGCTCAGGGAACCGCGCAGCCTGATGCCGGCGAGCGCGCCGACGGCGAGCCCGGACAGGGCGAGGGCGACGGTGGTCGGGCCGTTGGCGTGGAAGACGAAGATGTCGGTCCATCCCTTGGCGGTGTCGATCCGGCCCTGGCTCCGCACCCACATCAGCCGGTGCAGCACCACCAGCACGCTGGTGCCGACGGTGACGAGCGCGGCCGGCACGGCCAGTTTCACCGTCAGCCAGTGGGCCGGGGAGACCGACTGGGCCCACGCGAGCTGCGCGGTGCCGGTCTCCATCTCGCGGCCGATCAGCGAGGCGCCCGCCCAGGCCGCGACGAGGAACGGCAGGAAGGTCAGCGCGAGGGAGGCGTACTGGGAGTACGACTTGTACCTGAGGATCGCGTCCTGGTCGTAGGCGCAGGTGGCCGTCGTGCAGCGGTCGTACGCCCGCCACGCCGCGGCTGCCGCATCCGTCCCCGGGCCGTACAGCCACAGCAACAGGGCCGCGAGCGCGACGAACAGACCGGCAAAGAGGTAGAGCGCCGGGCGGTGCAGCAGCAGCACCGTGCGCACCAGGCCGCGTGTGGCGGACGGGCGGCGCGTGGGCGTCGCCGTGGTGCCGGGGGCGGTCAGTGTGGTCATGCGGCGGACTCCTGGGCGGCGGTGCGGGCGGAGGCGAGGATCAGCGCGGGGGCCTCGGGGTTGCGCAGGTGCGCGAGGACCAGCTCCTCCAGGGAGGGCGTGGTGGCGCGCGCGTCGAGTCCGACGGAGAACGGGCCCTGAGGGCGGATCAGGGCGGTCAACTGGCGCCCCGTGGTGCGGGATTCGACCACGGTGTGCGGAGCGAGGTCACGGACCGGCCCGGTGGTCAGGGTGTGCGCGGCCAGCAGGTCGTCCAGGTCGCCGGCCAGTCGCACCTGGCCGCCGCCTATCAGCAGCAGGTAGTCGCAGGAGCCCTCCAGCTCGGCGACGACGTGCGAGGACATCACGACCGTCGTGCCGAACTGGGCGGCCTCGGCCATCAGGGTGCCCATCAGCTCGTGGCGGGCGAGCGGGTCGAGGTCGGCCATCGGCTCGTCCAGGAGCAGGAGTTCGGGCCGCTTGCCGAGCGCCAGGGCGAGCGCCACGCGGGTGCGCTGACCGCCGGAGAGCGTACGGACCTTGGCCTTCGGGTCCAGCCCGCCGACCTCGTACGTGATCCGCTCGGCGACCGAGGCGTCCCAGCGGGCGGGGTTGAGCTCGTGGCCCAGGCGCAGCGTCTGGGCCACCGTGAGCTGCGGGTACAGCGGCTTGTTCTGGGCGACGTACGCGATGCGTTCACGGGCGGCGGCCGGGTGGCTGCCGAGCACGGTCAGGGAGCCCTCGGTGGGGGCGAGCAGTCCGGCGGCGTGGGCCAGCAGGGTCGACTTGCCCGCGCCGTTGGGTCCGACGACGGCGCAGACGCGTCCCGCGGGGAGCCGGAAGGAGCACTCGTGCAGTGCCCAGCCCCCGCGCCGCCCGAACCGCTTGCCGAGGCCGGCCGCCTCCATGGCGGTGTCGCTCATTCTTTGTCTCCCTTGCTGAACTTTTCCAGTACGGCGGTGAAGAGCGCCGCCATGTCGTCGTGATCGAGCCCGGCCTCGCGGGCCCTGGCGGCCCAGTCGTCGAGCTCGGCGCGCAGGGGCGAGTCGGCGGGGGCGGCGCCCAGCGAGCGCTTCACGAAGGTGCCGAGGCCGCGTCTGGCCTCGACCAGGCCCTCGCGCTCCAGCTCGCGGTAGGCCTTCAGGACGGTGTTCGGATTGATCGCCGTGGCCTCCACGACCTCGCGGGCCGTGGGGAGCTTGTCGCCCGGTTCCAGCAGGCCCAGGCGCAGGGCCTGTTTGGTCTGCTGGACGATCTGGACGTAGGTGGCGACACCACTGCGCCGGTCGATGCGGTACTCGACCACTCGTACAACCACCCTTTCACTAATTGAGTAGTGAAAGGGTGGTGCAAGGGGGTGTCCGGAGTCAAGCCCGAGAATCGCGGAGGCGGGCCGGGACGTCGCGGTGGTGAGCCGGGAAGCCGCGGAGGCGGGCCGGGAAGCCGCTGAGGCGAGCCCGGAAAATTCGATGCCGGATGCGTGAACCGATCGGCGGGGCTGGTCCGATGAGGGGATGTGAGGGAAACGAGAAGCGACGGGGAGCTGCTGCGGGCCATCGCGGCGGACACGGACCGTCGCGCCTTCGAGGAGCTGTACCGGCGGTATGCGCCGTGGCTGACCGCGCGGCTGCGCGGCCGGTGCGCCGATGCCGGGGTCGTCGACGACGTCGTGCAGGAGACCTTCCTCGCCATCTGGCGCGGCACCGCGAGTTACCGGGAGGAGGGCGACGCGGCGGGCTGGCTGTGGCGCATCGGCTCGCGGCGGCTGATCGACACACTGCGCGGCGACGGCGCGCGCGGCCGGTTGCGCCAGACGCTGGCCCGCTTCCGCCACCGGCACGAGGCCTCCGCCGAGGAGCGCGTCCTCGCCGGGGTCGAACACGGCGACCTCGCGGGCGCGTTGATACGGCTCTCGCCCGAGCTGCGCGCGGTCCTCCAGGCCACGGTGATCGACGGACTCACGACCCGGGAAGCGGCCGTCCTGCTCGGCATTCCACCCGGCACGGTCAAGACGCGGGCCCTGCGGGCGCGCAAGCAGCTGCGGGAGGAGCTGGCATGAGCGGCGGAGATGACGAGGCCATCGGCGGAGACCGCCGGGACATGGGTGGGGGTGGAGAGAACATGAGCGGGTTGGACGAGGGCGCGGCCGCCTTCGGCACGCGCGGTACGGGCGGTGCATCCGGTACGGGCGGTGCATCCGGTACGGGTGGCACGGGCGGTGGCGGGATGGACCCGGCCGCCGGTCGAGGCGCGTCCGGTGCGGGTGCGAGTGACGCCGATCGGCCCGCGCCCGGCGTCGGCGGCTCCGCGGACGGGCGGTGGCACGCGGACGCCGAGGACCTCCGGGCCTATGCGCGGGGCGAGTTGGCGCCGCCCCGGCTCTGGTCCGTCGACACCCACCTCGTGGCGTGCGCGCCCTGCCGGGAGGCGCTCGCCACCGTGAGCGATCCGGTCGTCCTGGACGCCGGATGGGAGCGCCTCGACGCCGAGCTGGACGCGCCACGACCACGGCTGCTGGAGTCGCTGCTGGTGCGGATCGGCGTCGCCGACCACACGGCACGGCTGCTGGCGGCCACGCCCGTGCTGCGCCGCTCCTGGCTGGCCGCGGTCGCCCTCGTGCTCCTCATGACGGTGGTGGCGACCGACGCCGGACGGGCGGCCTCGCCCACGCTGTTCCTCGCCCTCGCCCCCCTGCTCCCGCTCGCCGGTGTCGCGCTGTCCTACGGACCGGTGCTCGACCCGACGTACGAGATGGCCGTGGTGTCACCCCTCCACGGATTCCGGCTGCTGATGATCCGCACGGTGGCCGTGCTCGCCACCGGCCTCGTTCTGAACGGCCTCGCGACCCTCGCACTCCCCGCCTACGGGTTGCGCGCGCTGGCCTGGCTGCTGCCCGCCCTCGCCCTCACCGGGACGGGGCTCGCACTGACCGCCCGCTGGGGGCCGGTCCTCCCGCCCTGCCTGGTCGGCGGAGCGTGGGTCACGCTGCTGATGGTGGCCCACGCGAAGGCCCACGGCGGCACCCTCGCGCCGTTCACGGCACTCGGCCAGGGCGTGGCCGGTGCGGTCGCGGTACTGGCCGCCGGGCTGCTCTATCTCGTGCGGGACCGGTTCGACTTCTCCCCCGCGCACACCCTCTTCGCCGACCACTCCGACTTCTCCGACAGGAGCGCCGCATGACCCCCACCGTCTCCGCCTCCGGGCTCACCCTCCGGTACGGCGGGACCGTCGCCCTCGACGACGTCTCCCTGCGCCTGAGCGAGGGCGTCACCGGGCTGCTCGGGCCCAACGGCGCCGGGAAGACCACCCTGTTGCGGGTGCTCGCCACCGCCGTGCCCGCCGACCGGGGAGCCTTCACGGTGCTCGGGCACGACCCCGGCACGTCCTCGGGCCGCCTGGACGTGCGGCGCGCGCTGGGCTATCTGCCGCAGACCCCGGCATTCCACCCGGACTTCTCGGCCTTCGAGTTCGTCGACTACGTGGCGATCCTGAAGGAGCTGACGGACCGCTCCGCCCGGCACCGGGAGGTGCGGCGCGTGCTGGAGACCGTCGACCTGTCCGACGTGCGGGGCAAGCGCATCAAGAGGCTGTCGGGCGGTATGCGCCAGCGGGTCGGGCTGGCCGCCGCGCTGGTCGGCGACCCCGGCTTCCTCGTCCTGGACGAGCCGACCGTCGGCCTGGACCCCGAACAGCGCATGCGGTTCAGGGAAATGATCGCCGAGGCAGGCGAGGGCCGCACGGTCCTGCTCTCCACCCACCAGACCGAGGACGTCGCGATGCTCTGCCACCGCGTGATCGTCATGGTCCGCGGCGGCATCCGCTTCGAAGGCACCCCGGCCGAGCTGACCGCGCGGGCGGCGGGGCGGGTGTGGAGCAGTACGGCCCGCGACCCCGGCGCGAGAGCCGGCTGGCGTATGGGCACGGGCTCCTTCCGCAATGTCGGCGACCCGCCCAAGGGCGCCGATCTCCTCGAACCAACCCTGGAGGACGGCTACTTGCTCACTCTCGACGGCGAGCCGGCGGAGGTGGCGGCATGAGCGAGCTGGTGACCCGCACGGTCGTGGAGGAGGCGGCCCCCACGGGGGTGGAGCCGCCCGCCCGGGACCTGCACTCGAACAGGACGAGGGCCGTCATCGCCCTCGCCCGCTTCGAGGCACGCGAACTGCTGATGCAGATCCCGGTACTCGTCTTCCTCCTCCTGTACGTCGCCTACACCGGCTGGGGGATGTTCAACGGCCGGGAGGGCATGGACGACTATCCGGTCCTCCATGATGTCGACCGCTCTACCCAGGGCGCCCCCCTGCTCCTCGCCCTCGTGCTGTTCGTCAGCATCAACCGCGCCGTGCTCCGCTCCCGCAGGCACGGCACCGACCAGCACTTCGACGTGCTGGTCATGGAGCCGTGGCGGCGCTCGCTGGCCCACGCCCTGTCGGCCGTGCCGTTCGCGGTCTTCACCGCGCTGGTCGTGGGGTTCGAGTTCACCTGGGCGGCCCTGAAGCCCGGCGCGGTCGGCCACGGCTCGGTCGCCGAACTGCTCGTGGGCCCGCTGTCGATACTCCTCGCCGGAGCCCTCGGCGTCCTGGTCGCACGGTCGATCCCCTTCGCGTTCGTCGTCCCGCCCTTCATCATCGGTATGTACGTCATCACGACCCTCGTGTCCGCGAGCACACAGGGCACTCACTGGGTGCGATGGCTGGCACCGGTGGTCACCGAGGAAGGCGCCCACCCGTTGCCCTCCGGCCTGCTGGGCCGCCCGGCCGCCTGGCACGTGCTGTATCTGGTGGGGCTCATCGTGCTGCTGCTGTGCCTCGCACTGCTGATCAACGGCGGTCGTACGCCCAGGATCAAGGCGATCACGGTCCTCGCCCTCGCCGCGATGGCCCAGGGCATCGCGGGGCAGGCCCCGGGTGACTCGGCCGCGCTGATCACGGCCCGCGCGAAGGCGTCCGCCACCCCGGAGAAGGTGCAGACCTGCGTCTCGCGCGAAAGGTCGATGTACTGCGCCTACCCCGAGTGGACCGGCCAGACCGCCGACTGGGCCGAGGTGGTCCAGCGCGTCCAGTCCCTCGCGGGCGGCCCGGCCGCGGCCGAGCGGCTGACCGTACGGCAGCGGGCGAACGCGAGCTACGGCCTGGAGGGCGACTCCGCGCTCGACCCGGCCAAAGCGCCAGGGGCGGTGACTGTCACCACACGATGGGGCGGCAACCGGATCCCGGAGTTCGCCGTGGGGGTGGCCTCGGTTCTGGTGACGGGGGACGAGACGTCAAGCGGCGAAGTGTGCGACGCCCGCGCGGTGATCATCATGTGGCTGGCGCTGGGCTCGGAGTCCCACCCGCTGACCGTGCTGCGCCATCTCCGTATCGACGACTCCATCAACGGCGGAGGGGTCGCCCTCGCACCCACGAACCCGGTCTCCATGAACGCCGCACAGACAGAGGTGATCAAGGAGCTGCTGCGCAAGCCCCGCTACAGCGTCATCCCCAAGGTGAAGGCCCACTGGGCGGAGCTCACCTCCCCCAAGACGACGACGGCCCAGGTGGCTGAGTTGCTGGGAGTCCCGGCGCCGACCGGCCCGGGCGCGCTGAACGTCAAGACATGCGAGGAGTGACCGTGCTCGACGACGCAGGTACGGCCGGAAGCGCGGGGAGTGCCGGAAGCACCGGGGGTGCGGAGAGCGCCGGAAGGGCGGGAACGGCGGGAACGGTGGGAAGTGGGGTGACCGGGGCCGGCATTCCGTCCCGGGGGCGCCCGTTCACCGTGGCCCGCGCCCTTCTCCGTCCCCTCTGGCGCACCCTCCCCCGGAGGGCGCTGGTGACTGGTGCCGTACTGGGGCTGCTGCTCGCCGGGATGCCGCGGCTGTTCTCCCTACGGCTCGACACGGGAGCCGGCCTCAACCTCCTGCGGGCCGCCGCGCTCACCTTCGCTCTGGGCCTGGCCTTCCTGCTGGACGATCCGGCCCGGCACATCACCGCGGCGGTGCCGACCCGGCGTCCTGTGCGGGTCGGCCTGAGGGTGGCGCTCGTCGCCCCGTCGGCCGTGCTCTGGTGGACGGCCGCGCTGTTCCTCATACCGGAGCAGGCCCGGCCGCCGGTGGGCGCCGTGACCTTGGAGGCCGCCGCCACGGCGTTGCTCGCGACGGCGGCCGCGGCGGTCATGGTGCGGTTCACCAACCGGGCCGAGCAGGGAGGCGCGGTGTGCGTCGGACTACTGGCCATGGCGGTGCTGGCACCGCTGCTGCTCCCCCACCGGTGGACGCTCTTCCCCGCTCCGTCCGACCCGCGCTGGGACGGCGCCCACCAGGCATGGGCGGTGGTCCTGGTCACGGCGGCGCTGGCCGGGGCGTGGTCCAGCGTGGAACCCCTAAGGACGTGGCGGCCCGCCGTCTTCGCTCACCGGTGACACGAAGACGCGGGCGCAGACAGCAGGGACACGGGACCGACAAGGACAGCGGACCGACAAGGACAGCGGACCGACGGGGACAGCGGACCGACGGTCAGGACTCGCTTCGGTACATCAGGTCCGTCTCGTGCGTGCGGAAGCCGAGCCGCTCGTACACGGTCATGGCCGCCTTGTTGTCGGCGTCGACGTAGAGCATGGCGGTCGGCAGACCCTGCCGGGCGAGGTGGCGGAGCCCGATCGTGGTGAGGGCGTTGCCGAGGCCGCCGCCCTGGGCGCCGGGGCGGACTCCGAGGACGTACACCTCACCGAGGCCCTCCTCGGCGTGGACCTTCGTCCAGTGGAAGCCGACGAGTTCCTCGCCGCGGAAGGCGAGGAAGAACCCGGACGGGTCGAACCACACCTCCGCCTTGCGGTCGTCCAGGTCGCGCTGGGTGAGGGAGCCCTGCTCGGGGTGGTGGGCGAAGGCCTCGGCGTTCAGGGCGAGCCAGGCCGCGTCGTCCTGGCCGGGCACGAAGGTGCGGACACGTACGCCGTCCGCGAGCTTCGGTTCGGGCAGGTCGAGGTCGGTCAACGGCCGCCGCAGCTGGCGCAGTTCGCGGAAGAGGGTGAGGCCGAGGACCTGGGCGAGATGCCGGGCTGCGGAGTGACCGCCGTGTGCCCACACGCGCAGCCGCTTGCCGGACTCGGCGAGCAGGGCCGAGCCCAGGGCCCGGCCGTGGCCGTGGCCGCGGTGCGCCGGGTGCACGACCAGTTCGGCGGCCGGGGCCTCCACCGGGTCGGTGTCCTCCAGCTGCGCGTACCCGATCAGCTCGTCGCCGAGGTTCAGCAGCAGATGGCGCACGCCCTCGCGGGCGCCGCCCTTCAGCTGGAGCCGGCCCTGCTCGGAGACCGCCTGCTGCCCGTCGGCCCGGGCGGCCTCCGCGAGCAGCCGGAGCACATCCTCGGCCTGGGCCGGGGAGAGCGCGGTGTGGGTCTCGATGGAGCGGGTGAGGGCGTGGGGCGCGGAGTCGTCGCTGGTCATGGATACGAGGGTACGGCGCGGTGTTTTGCGGACAAGGAGTTGCGCGGAGTCGATGTGGCTCGTGGCGGGGTGCGGAGGGGCTTCCGGCAGGTGGTGGTGAGGCGATGGCAACCAGTCTGTAACCCCGAACCCCCTGTTGCGCTACGCGCGTTGATTCTAAAGTGCGCGTAAAACCACGGCCGTCCTACAGCTCTCACAGCTCTTGCAGTTCTCGCAGCACCCACGGCTCAGAGAGCTCCGACGGCTCCGACAGCTCCCAGGGGGGAACCCATGCCGCCGACGCCCCGGCACAGACGTACCCATCGCATCCTCGCCGCCGCCGCTGGGCTGGCCACCGTCGGCGCCCTGGCCGCCGCGATGCCCGCGAGCGCAGGGCAGGACAGGTCGACCCCGCACCACCACCCCGGCAGCGGCCGTTACCAGGACGTACAGCTGCTGTCCTTCAACGACCTGCACGGCAACCTGGAGCCGCCGGCCGGATCGTCCGGCCGGGTCACGGAGCTCCAGGCGGACGGCACGACGAAGTCGATCGACGCGGGCGGTGTCGAGTACCTCGCCACGCATCTGCGCGAGGCCCGCAAGGGCAACAAGTACTCCATCACGGCCGCCGCCGGAGACATGGTCGGCGCCTCCCCGCTGATCTCCGGGCTCTTCCACGACGAGCCCACGATCGACGCGCTGAACAAGCTCGACCTGGATGTGACGAGCGTCGGCAACCACGAGTTCGACGAGGGCGCCAAGGAGCTGGCCCGTCTGCAGAACGGCGGCTGCCACCCCACGGACGGCTGCTACGACAAGAAGGAGAAGTTCCAGGGAGCCGACTTCCCGTACCTCGCGGCGAACGTCACCGACGAGAAGACCGGCAAGCCGATCCTCAAGCCCTACTGGGTCTGGAAGAAGAACGGCGTCAAGGTCGGCTTCATCGGCGTGACGCTGGAAGGCACCCCGAACATCGTGTCGGCCGACGGCGTCAAGGGCCTGAAGTTCGGCGACGAGGTCGAGACGATCAACAAGTACGCCAAGGTGCTCCAGCGCCAGGGCGTGAAGTCGATCGTCGCGCTGATCCACGAGGGCGGCGCGCCCGCGTCGACGGCGTACAACTACGACTGCGACAGCCCCGGCGCCGGTGACGGCATCTCCGGGCCGATCGTCGACATCGCCAAGAACGTCACGCCGGCCGTGGACGCCCTGGTCACCGGTCACACCCACCAGGCGTACGCCTGCACCATCCCGGACCCGTCGGGCCAGCCCCGCATGGTGACGTCGGCCTCGTCCTTCGGCCGCCTCTACACGGACACGACGCTGACGTACGACCGCTGGACCGGCGACATCGCGCGTACGGCGGTGAAGTCGGCGAACCACGTGGTCACCCGTGACGTGGCGAAGGCCGCCGACATGACGTCCCTGATCAGCAAGTGGAAGACGCTCTCCGCCCCGATCGCCTCGCGTCCCATCGGCCACATCGCGGGCGAGATCGGCAACGCCGGTAACGAGTCCCCGCTCGGCGACATGATCGCCGACGCGCAGCTCGCGTACGCCAAGTCCGTCGACCCCGAGGCCGACCTCGCGGTGATGAACCCGGGCGGCATCCGTGCCGGGCTCACCTACGCGGCGAGCGGCAGTGAGGGCGACGGGGTGGTGACGTACGGGGAGGCGTACACGGTCCAGCCGTTCGCCAACACCGTCAACCTGGTGAACCTCACCGGCGCTCAGGTGATCACGGCACTTCAGCAGCAGGTCAGCGGGGCCAACGAGGCCGCGCCGAAGATCCTGCAGATCTCCAAGGGCCTGACCTACACGCTGGACCTGACGAAGTCCGGCGCGGCACGGGTGGTCGCCGACTCGGTCAGGCTCAACGGCGCGGCGATCGACCCCGCCGCCACCTACCGCGTCGCGATGAACTCCTTCCTCGCGGGCGGTGGCGACGGCTTCGCCGAGCTCGGCAAGGGCGGGGACGTCCTGGTCGGCGGCGACGACCTGGCGGCCTTCGAGTCCTACCTGACGGCCAACTCCTCGGCCGCGGCGCCGTACCCGGTGCCCGCGGCGGACCGGATCACGGTCGTGCGGTAGTCCCTTACGGAACAGGCGGGGCCGGTACGCGGATGCGTACCGGCCCCGCTTTTTTCGACCTAAATTCTGTGTGAGTAGTGGATTGGTTCCACGGTCTATCTGAAAATTTGTTTCAGCCGTAATTCATTGAGGTCTTATCCGAATTGGCGATTTCAGGGTCCGGAGTCCCGTAGTGTTTTCCATGTCGAAAGCGAACAGCGCAAACGGCAAAGGGAATTCACCCGCACGGAACAAGGAGACACCCATGAGCTTCCACAAGATCGCCCCGGTCAAGAAGCACCACAAGCCCGCTCCGGCCCCGAAGAAGCCCGCGAAGCGCCAGCCCGCGAAGCCGGCCCCGGTCGCGCAGAAGCCCGGGCGCCGCCCTGTCGGCAACAAGTAAGCAAGATCCACCCCCGATTAACAGATCCACCCGCGACCAGCGGACCAGCCAAAGCTACGAGAGGGAAACCCATGAGCTTCCACAAGATCGCCCCCGTCAAGAAGCACCACAAGGCCGCCCCGGTCGCGAAGCGCCGGCCGACCAAGCCGGCCCCGGTGGCGAAGAAGGCCGTCGCCCCGAAGAAGCGCCCGGTCAGCCGTCAGGGCCAGTAGCAGCCCGCACGAGGCGGGGTCCCCGGGAATTATCGGTTTCCGGTGGCCCCGCCTCGGCCATGTTCCGGACCGGAAAGGGAAGTTGATTTGATATGCGGGAAGTACGGGAGGCATTCGCGCGCTTCTGGCCGCTGACGCGCGGCGACCGCAAATGGCTGCTGCTGATCATCGGCTGCGTGGTCGTGGCCGCGCTCGCCGAGACGGCCTCGATCCTGCTCTTCGCACAGCTCACGGACCATGCCCTGAAGGCCGGTTCGCTCTCCGCGTTCTGGGAGCCGGCCGGAGCCTGGCTGGGTGTCGCCGTGATCGGCGCGATCGTCGGCTACCTCGGCAACTCGCTCGCCGTGTGGACCGCGGAGAGATTCGTGCTGCGCCTGCGTGCGAGTGTCTTCCGGCACGTCCAGGACCTGCCGCCCGACTTCTTCCAGAAGCACCGCCAGGGCGACCTGGTCGAGCGGCTCACCGGTGATGTCGAGGCCATCGAGCAGATGGTCGTGTCGGGTGTCGTCGGGACGGTCTCCGCCGCCTTCTCCGCCGTCTTCTACGCCACCGCCGCGCTCTGGCTGCGCTGGGATCTCGCCCTTGTCACCTTCCTCCTCGCCCCCCTCTTCCTCGTCGCCGCCCGCCGGTTCGCCGGCCGCATCAAGGCCGCCTCCCAGGAGGAGCGGGCCGCCGACGGCGCGATCACCTCGGTCGTCGAGGAGTCCCTCGGCAACGTGGTGCTGACCCAGGCGTACAACCGCCGCCGCGCCGAGGAGAAGCGGCTCGACCGCGAGGCGCGTGCCTGGATGCGGGCGTCGGTGCGCGGGGCACGGGCGAGCGAGATGTACGAGCAGTTCGTCGAGGTCGTCGAGACGCTGTGCGTGCTCGCGGTGATCGGCCTCGGTGCCTGGGAGATCTCGCAGGAGCGCATGTCGCTGGGCCAGTTGCTCGCCTTCGCCGCGTTCCTCGGCTACCTGTACCCGCCGATCCGCAATCTGGGGCAGCTCGGCCTCACCCTCACCGCCGCCACCGCAGGCGCGGAACGCATCCAGGAGATCCTGGACACCGAACCCGCCGTCACCGAACCCGCCGAGCCCGTCCGGGACTGGCCCGTGCACGGCTGGGTCAGCTTCCACGGCGCGTCGTTCCGCTACCCCGGCGCCGAGCGCGAGTCCCTGCACGACGTGACCTTCACCGCGGGCCCCGGCGAACTCGTCATCGTCACCGGCCCGAGCGGCGCCGGAAAGTCGACGCTCTCCAAACTCCTCACCCGCTTCTACGACCCCACGGCCGGCGTGGTCTGCCTGGACGGCGTCCCGCTGCCCGACGTGTCCCTGGAGTTCCTGCGCGAGAACGTGGCCCTGCTGCCCCAGGAGACGCTGATCCTGCACGGCACGATCCGCGAGAACATCGAGTGCGGCAGGCCGGGCGCGTCCCAGGCGGACATCGAGCGGGCGGCGACGGACGCGGTCGCGCACGACTTCATCAGCGCGCTGCCCGACGGGTACGACACCGAGATCGCGCCCGGCACGGCCACCCTGTCCGGCGGCCAGCTCCAGCGGATCGCGATCGCCCGCGCGATGCTGCGCGCCGCGCCCGTCCTGGTCCTCGACGAGCCGACCGCCGGGCTCGACTCGATCGCCGCCCGCCGGGTGGTGCAGCCGCTGCGGCGGCTGATGGCGGGCCGTACGACCATCATGATCACGCACGATCTGAGCCTCGCCCCCGACGCCGACCGGATCCTGGTGGTGGACGGCGGCCGGCTGGTGGAGGCGGGCACGCACGACGAGCTGATGGCGTGGGGCGGGGCGTATGCCCGGCTCGCGGCACCGGAACTCGACTACTTGGCGGCGCGGAGCGTGTAGCCGAGCCCCCGCACGGTCTGGATGAGCCGCGGTTCGCCGCGGCTCTCCAGTTTCCGGCGCAGGTACATCACGTACACGTCCAGTGTGTTCGACGTCGGCTCGAAGTCGAAGCCCCAGACCTCCTTGAGGATCTGGGCGCGGCTGAGGACCTTGGCGGGATGCCGGAGCAGATACTCCAGCAGGGCGTACTCGGTCCTGGTCAGGTCGAGGGCGCGGTCGCGGCGGGTGACGGTGCGGGTGGGCCGGTCCATTGCGAGGTCCGCGAAGGCGAGCCGGTCGTCGAGACGGGGAGCGCACTGTTTCGGCCGCGGGCTGCGGCGCAGCAAGGCCCTGACCCGGGCGAGGAGTTCCTCGGCGGCGAAGGGCTTCATGAGGTAGTCGTCGGCGCCGTTGTCGAGGGCGACGATACGGTCGCCGACCGCGTCCCGGCCGGTGATCATGAGGATGGGGACGGTGGACCCGGAGGCTCTGATCCGGCGCGTCGCGGCCAGCCCGTCGAGGCCGGGCATGGTGACGTCCATCAGCACCAGGTCGGGCCGCTCGTCCACCCCGGCCACCAGTTCGAGGGCCTCGCGGCCGTCCCCGGTGAGGACGGTCTCGTAGCCCTCGAACCTGAGCAGCCGGTCGAGCCCCTCACGTACGGCCTCGTCGTCATCGGCCAGCAGGATCTTCCGCGCCATCCCCCCAACGTGTAACGGGGCGCTGTGGGAGGGCTTGGAGAGGGGTGTGGGGAGGCTGGGCGGTGTCCGCGCCCAGCCTCCCCGGCCGGAAAGACCCGGCCTTCCCCAGGAGGCCCCCCGGCCTCCCGGGGAGTCAGGAAACTGCGATGGACGTCAGGAAACTGCGATGGACGTCAGGAAACTGCGATGGACGTCAGGAAGCAGCGGTGGACGTCACGAGGTCCCGGTGGACGTCAGGAGGCGGTGGGCGTCCAGTCGCCGAGCCAGTCGGCGATCGACTGGCCCGCGGCCTGCGCGTCCGTCAGCTGCGGTCGCTCACCGCTCGCGGCGCCCGCGCCGGCGCCGCTGTTCTTGTACTCGGCGAAGCGGTCGTTCTTCCAGGAGAAGCCGCCCATGTCGGACCACGGGTTCGACCGGATCGCGGCGCTGAGCGTGGAGTTACGGACGGTCGTCTGCGGCCTGAGGGCGGCGTCGCCGCCCGCGTGCCAGTTGCGGCCGAGAGAGAAGGAGCCCGCGGCGACGTCGCCGGTCACCGTGGAGTGGGTGATCAGGAAGCCCTTGCGGTTCGCCTGCGTGCTGGGCGCGGTGACGAAACCGGCGGACGAACCGTCCCAGCGCTTCTTCAGGTTGATGACCGACTTGTTGATCACGGCGGTGGCGCGGCCGAAGACGAAGTCGACGTTGCCGGTGATGTAGGAGTTGGTGACGTAGACCCGGCCGGGCTTGTCCGAGCCGGGGGTCTCCATCTCCAGGGTGTCCTGGTCGCCGCTGACGATGACACCGTCGAGCACGACCTTGTCGGCACCGGTGCGCAGGGCCACGGCCTGGTGCCCGACCACGCTCTGGTTCTTCGCCTCGTCGAAGTCGTTCGCGATGGTGAGGTTGCGGGCCTGGAAGTCGTCGCCCTCGACGGCGACGGTGGCGCTGCCGGTGGTCCCGTACGTGGAGCCGTCGGTCTTCTTCGTACCGGCCGCGTTGCCGAAGGTGATCACCGTGTCCTTGCGGCTGCCGCCCGAGCCCTGGAGGGTGATGTGCGGCTTGTTCGAGGGGACCTTCACCGTCTCGCGGTACGTGCCCGGCTCGACGGAGATCGTGACGCGCGCGGTGTTGTTCACGGGTACGGCGTCGACGGCGGCCTGCACGGTCCTGTACTGCCCGGAGCCGTCCTGGGCGACGGTGAGGGTCTTGCCGGTGACGGTCGGGGCACTGCTGGTCGGCGTGGCGGACGTGGTGCCGAGCGAAGTCCGCGGCCCGGCCAGGGACTTGAGGAGCGCCGGCACGTCGGCGGCCTTGTCCAGCGTGTACTTGTAGTACGTCTTCGGGTCGAACGGCGTACCGCTGCCGCCGCTCTCGTTACGGCCGGTGGTGCCGGAGAAGACGTTGCCGCGCTGCACGAGGGTCGCGGTGCTGTCCCGGATGACGGGGTTGTTCATGCCCTGGAAGTAGCTGTTCTCCAGGACCATGTTGGTCTTGCCGCGCGCGTAGTTGCCGTACGAGGACGTGATGGCGGTGCCCGCGTCGTCCTCCAGGTAGTTGTTGTAGAGGTGGGCGTGGGCGACGTTGTCCGTGGACGGGTTGCGCTGCTCGGTCTCGCGGATCCAGTTGTGGTGGATCGTGATGTCCGCCGTGGTGTTTGCGGTCCAGCCGATGCCGAAGGCCTTGTTCTCGTTGCTCAGCCTGTTGTACGAGACCGTCAGGTACGTGGTGTCCTTGCGGCTGTCGATGAGCCCGTCGGCCATGTGCCGGATGTCGTTGTGGTCGATCCACACATGGTGGGCGCCGTCCATCTGGATGCCGTCGAAGTCGTGCTCCTTGTCGTTCCAGATGCCCTGGTACGCGTCGCGGATGGTCAGGTTCCGGATGATGATGTTGTGCACGCCCTGACCGAGGAAGAAGCCGCCGCCGACGATCTGCCCGGCGGTGCCGGAGCCGATGATCGTCTTGTCGCTGGCGACCTTGATCTCCTTGCCGACCGGGTCCATGGTGATCGTCGCGGCGACGACGATGACGTACGGGTCGGCCGAGGTCGCGTACTTCTCCAGGTCGGCGAGGGTCTTCACGGTGACGGTCCTGCCGTCCCGGCCGCCGTACGTGCCGTTCTGCCCCATGGCGTGGACGGAGGCGAAACCGTCGGCGGCCTCGGTGGCCCAGGCCGGGGTGTTCGTCGCGGCCGACGCCTTCGGCTGGGCGTCGTCGCCGAAGAGTCCGAACACCGTGCCGTACGCCATCGCTCCGGCGGCGGTCAGGGCCAGCGGCACACCGACGACGACGGCGGTTCTGCGTCTGCGGTGGCGCGCCTTGCGGATCTCAGTCACGTGGTGGTCCCGTTCGAGTGCTGTGGAGGGGGTCCGTCACGAGGCAGTCGCCACCGGGGGAGGAAAGGTTGCCGCGGTGAAGCAACACGAACGCGCCCCCGTCCGGTGAGGGACGGGGGCGCGCGGTGCTGTTCACTCATGTGGCCCTCGCTGACGACACCCTCCGGACCGAACCCCTCCGCATGGCCCGACGGTTTGTCGACCCGCCGAAGTGAGCGGGGCGGAAGGGACGATCAGAGCGCCACCAGATCCACGACGTTGATCACGACGTGGTGGTTCGATACGACGTAGGTGATGAAGCCGCCTTTGAACGAGGCCGACCAACTGTTGTCCCGGTTGCTGATCGCCGGGGCACCGAACGGGTTGAGGCTGAGGCGCTTCTCTAACTCCTCCAGTGACGCACGCTGAGGTGCGGGCAGCGCGGCCTTACGCTGAGCCGCACGGTCGGCGTACCTGATCGCGTACGCGCTCACCCGCGCCTGCTTGCGTCGATGGGGTGGTTGTCGGCGTCGTAGGCGTTCCCGTCCGCGTCGCGGAAAACCATGCCTTCGGTATCGCCCTCGGTCATCCGCTTGACGGTCTGCTCCACGTCGTCGAGATATCCGGGTGTCGCGCACGCACAGGCGAAGGGGAACCACTTGTCGGTCACGGCGTCGAGCGCCGCCTGATCGAAGTCCGCCGCCGCGCTCAGCCAGTCCTGCTCGAAGGCCTGCAACCAGTCCGGACGCCTCTGCAAGGCCGCACGGATCGCCTCGGGCGTTCTCTCGCAGGAGTTCGGATCCACCTCGTGAGCCATGATCGGTTTCTCTTCTCCGGCGGGGGCGGTGTGTCGTGACCGGACCTCCACGGTAGAGGGTGCTGGGTGCCGAGTGCTGGAGGATGAGGGTGTTGGCAGGGTGGGGCGGTCACGGTGTGTGGCGGTCCTGGTCACCGCTCGTCCCCATGGGTGCGTTCGCCTCGGCTGATGGCGATGCGTAGTACGTCCGTCAGGGACTCCGTTGCCCTCGTGAGCGCGAAGCGCACCGCGCGTTCGCCGGCCTTGGGGTCGGCGAGGATGGCCTTGGCTCCGGCCAGCACCTGCTCGCCGGAGTCCAGCTGGGCCGCTTCGATGTCGTCGGCGAGCAGGGAGAGACGGCTGCCGTCACTGTCGGTGCTCAGGTAGCAGGGCTTGCCTTCAGGGGTCGTCCACGGCAGCAGCCGCAGCCGTTCGGGCGTTCCGGCGGCGTTCTTCACGCAGACACCTCCACTCCGTGGATGTGGCGTGGGCCGACGGCGATTCCGTGCACGGCCAGCCAGAGGGCACGTCGGCGCTGCCGCTGCGATCGCCGCGCGCGGCGCTCTTCCTCCGTGAGGAGATACGGGCGTACGAGGTGGGCGTCCCGCTCGAAGGGCCAAGCGTGGACGGGGCGGTGCACGGGGGTGGAGGGGGCCGGAGACCTGTCCACGTCCGGCAGTTGGGCCGGAGCTGCCCGGTGGCGGCCTCGGGCGGGAAGCAATGCGTGCACGAGTGCGAGAAGTAGTAACTCGCAGAATCCCGCGATACGTTCGGCCATGTCGGCGCTCCTTTTCAGCGTCGGCCACGCCCCCGGGTCGACCTGCTATCGGCCGCGGGGGTTTGTCGTGGGTACCGTCCTGACGAGCGGTGATTACCGTTCGTGTCTAGATCGTCACTGCTTGCCCGTACGCTGCGGAAGAGGGCGGGCGTTGTCCGACGCCCAGGCAACGGTGAGGGGTGACGTGGACGAACAGGTTGACGGGGAAGGGCAGTCGGGGCTCGCCGCGCTGGGGCGGACGCTTCGGTATCTGCGGGAGAAGGCGGGGAAATCACTGGGCCAGCTGGCTGGGGAGACCGCTTACGACAAGAGCTATCTGAGCCGCCTGGAAGCGGGTAAGCGGCTCTCCAAGATGGCGGTCATGGAGGACCTTGACGGCTACTACGGGTCCGGTGACCTGCTGGTCCAGCTGTGGAAGGTGGCGCGGCACGACGCCTTCAAGGACAAGTACAAGGAGTTCATGCGCCTGGAGGCGGCGGCGCGGGCGATGGACGTGTTCACGCTCGGTGTGCCCGGACTTCTGCAGACCGAGGATTTCGCCCGCGAGGTGTTGTCTGGGCCCCAGGCAACGGCTGAGACCGATGAGGCAGTCGAGGAGCAGGTGGCCGCACGCCTGGGGCGGCAACTGCTGCTGCGCCGGGACGCGGCGCCCCATGTCCGCTTCATCATCGACGAGTACGCGTTCCGGCGCCCCTCGGCCACCGCGAAGACCTGGGACGACCAACTGCTTCATATCGAGGCTGCCGCGATGTGGCCCAACGTCGTTCTCCAGGTGCTCCCCTTCGCCGCAGGGGTCCACTACCTCGTAGAGGGGTCACTGACGGCGCTCTGGCAGAAGGACGGAAGCGCCGTTGCCTACAAAGAAGGCAACGGTGGAGGGGAGTTGATCGACGATCCGGAGGATGTCCTGCGGCACCGCTTGTCCTACGATCGGCTTCGAGACATGGCGCTGCCCCCGTCGGACTCACTCACGTTCATCAGGGGCGTTCTGGAGGAGCACCGGTCATGAAGCACACCCCCGATCTCAGCAGCGCTGCCTGGCGCAAGTCGAGCTACAGCGACGGGGGAGCCAACAACTGCGTCGAGGTCGCCGACGGCCACCCCGGCCTCGTGCCCGTCCGTGACAGCAAGGCCCCGCAGGGCCCCGTGCTGGTGCTCGGTGCCGGGGCGTGGGCGCCCTTCGTGGGGGCGGTCAAAAACGGAGAGGTTTTCGACGGCGTCTCGTTCGCGTGAGACGCCTCCCGGGCTGACGCTGGTCGGGCTACGGTTTCTCTATGGCGCAGCACACCACCATCCAGGTGACCAAGGAAGTCCGCGACCATCTCGCTCAGGTCGCCAAGGATCGCGGCGTGACCTTGGGGCAGCTCGTTGAGCAGCTCGCGGCCGAGCAGCTGACCGCCGAGCAGCGGGCCGAGCGGCTCCTGGCCGACCGGGAGGTTGTGCGGGGCATGATCGGCGTGGACATCAGCGACGAGGAGTTCGACCGGGCCCCCGACGTGCTCGCGAACATCTACAAGATCGCCGCCGAGAAGGTCCGAGCCGCTCGGGGCGCCGCCGCGTGATCATTCTCGACACCGGCGCGGTCAGGGCGCTCGCGGACGGCCACAAGACGCTGAACCTGCTGGCCGGGAACATGGCGCGTACCCCCGGCGACCGCCTCAACGTGCCTGCCCTGTGTCTCATGCAGGCCGAGGCGGGGGATGAGGACCTCTCCCGGCGGGTGCTCGCCTTCTCCTCGATCGTCGTGGACACCCTCGACACGGTCGCCTCCGCCACCGTCGGCACCATGATCCGCGACGGCTACGGCGGTCCGGACACCTGTCACGCCCTGTACTGCGCGCTTCCGCGCCCGGAGTTCACGGGGATGTCGATCCTGCTCACGGGCGACGAGAACGCGTATCCGCCGGGCGTGGTCCCCGTCGACATCGACTCGCCAGGAATGCTCGGCTTCTACTGACCCTCGGCCCCGTCCTGACTCAGCTCGGGTGGAGGCGTCGGCGCGCCCGGCAGCCGCAGTGTCGCCACCGTTCCGCCGCCCTGCGCCGGTTGCAGGGACACCTCGCCGCCGGACTGCTGCACGGTCCTGGCCACGATCGACAGGCCCAGACCCGAGCCCGGGAGTGCGCGGGCGGACGGGGAGCGCCAGAAGCGGTCGAAGACGTGCGGGAGTTCCTCGGAGGGGATGCCGGGGCCGTGGTCGCGGACCGTCAGTTCGCCGCCCTTGAGGATGACGTCGATGGCCTCGCCCTCGGGGCTGAACTTCACCGCGTTGTCGAGGATGTTCACGATCGCCCGCTCCAGCGCGGACGGCTCGGCCCGTACGAACCAGGGCTGGAGGTCCGCCGTGATCGTCAGCTCGGGGCCGCGCAGGCGGGCGCGATGGAGGGCCGCCTCGACTGTTTCCTGGAGGTCGACCACCTGGATGCGGTCGCCCGACTGGCCCGCGTCCGAACGCGACAGCGTCTGCAGGTCGCCGATCAGCGCCGCCAGCTCCGTCATCTGCGCCTTCACCGACGACAGCAGTGCCTTGCGGTCCGCCGGGGGGATCGGGCGGCCCGTCTCCTCGCTGCGGGTGATGAGCTCTATGTTCGTACGCAGCGACGTGAGCGGCGTACGGAGCTCGTGGCCCGCGTCGGCGATCAGCTGCTGTTGCAGCTCGCGGGAGTTGGCGAGAGCGGACGTCATCGAGTTGAAGGAGCGGGAGAGCCGGGCGACCTCGTCCTCGCTGTCGTCCTCTACGGGGATACGGACGGAGAGGTCCTCCGTGCGCGCCACGTGCTCCACGGCCTCGGTGAGCTTGTCGACCGGGCGCAGACCCGCGCGGGCGACCGCCAGGCCGGCGGCTCCGGCGCCGACGACTCCGATGCCCGAGACGAGGAGAAGGACGAGAGAAAGGTCGTTGAGGGTGGCCTCGGTGCTCTTCAGAGGTACGGCGACGACAAAGGCCGCTTTTTCGTACAACACGCGGGTGCTGGGCATTGTGTTGGGAACGCCGTTGACGACGAGCGCCGTCGTCATCACTCGTACGTCGTTGCCGTCACTGTCGGTGCCGTTCCGGATCGTGACGGCGCCGACCTTCGCGTTCTTGGCCAGTTCTTTGTCGCTGTCGGCAACCTTCACTATGCCCCGGGAGCCCTCGAAGGCGCAGATGGTGCCGTCTGCCTGGACCACCTGAGCGTACGAATCGGACTGTCCGCGGTAGTCATTGCTGCTGGCCTTCGGGGCCCGGCCGCAGTTGTTGAGGGCGCTCTCGACCACGGGGTACGGCAGGGACTTTCGCTGAGAGCCGAGAGACTCGTCGACCTGTTCGTACAGTTTCCTTTCCACGATGAACCAGCACGTCACCGAAACCGCCGCCACCGCGAACGCCACCGCCGCCGCCACCAGCAGCGCCAAGCGCGACCGGATCGGCAGTGACCGGTACCGGCGCAGGATCCTCATCACTCCGCGCCGCCCGACCGCAGGACGTACCCCACGCCCCGCACCGTGTGCACGAGGCGCGGCTCGCCGCCCGCCTCGGTCTTGCGGCGCAGGTACATGACGTAGACGTCGAGGGAGTTGGAGGAGGGCTCGAAGTCGAAGCCCCAGACCGCCTTGAGGATCTGTTCGCGGGTGAGGACCTGGCGCGGGTGGGCCAGGAACATCTCCAGCAGGGTGAACTCGGTGCGGGTCAGTTCGACCGCCCGGCCCCCGCGCGTGACCTCGCGCGTCGCGAGGTCCATCCGCAGGTCGCCGAAGGTCAGCGCGTCGTCGTCCGGGGTGCCGACCGTCGCGGCCGCGTAGGAACTGCGCCGCAGCAGTGCCCGGACCCGGGCGAACAGCTCGTCCAGCTCGAACGGCTTGACCAGATAGTCGTCCGCGCCCGCGTCGAGGCCGGTCACGCGGTCGCCCACGGTGTCGCGGGCCGTCAGCATGAGGATGGGGGTCGTCGTGCCCGCCCCGCGCATCCGGCGGGCGGCCGTCAGGCCGTCCATCCGGGGCATCTGGATGTCCAGGACGACCAGGTCGGGCTGGTACGCGGTCGACTTCTCCAGCGCGTCCGCTCCGTCGACCGCGACCTGGGTGTCGTATCCCTCGAAGGCGAGGCTGCGCTGAAGTGCTTCGCGCACGGCCGGCTCGTCGTCGACGATCAGGATGCGCTGGGTTTCACGGTCGCCTTCGGCGGGGCTCATGGGCGTGGGTTCCTAGGGGTGCGGTGGGACGGGGCTGGACGCTTTCAGCCTCGCACGTTCCGGCCGGGGCAGAAAGGATCAGCGGCGTTCAGCGGCGTTCAGTGGGGACCGGCGGAGATCGACGCGGATCGACGGGTATCGGTTCGTCGGCTCAGGTCCGCGGCCTGCTCGGCCTGCTCGGTCTGCTCGGGGGGCTCAGACCCCCAGCGTGCTCAGCTGGCTCAGGCGGCTCAGGCGGCTCAGCGGGACCTTGCGGCGGTGCGGGTGATCGGCGGAGGTGTGCAGGCCCATCATCTGCGGCTGCGGGACCGTCCTCTGTGACTGCGGGACCGTCACTTCCGGAGCCCGGGGCACCGGCCGGTGCAGTTCACGGGCGACGGAGAGGGCCAGGTCGAGGCCGGCGGGGTCGGTGCCTTCGATGCTGTGGGAGACGCGAGTGATCATTTCAACCTCCGAGAAGGACTTGGCCGAGAAGGACTCAGCTGTCGGAACCGCCGGCCCGCAGGCTGGCGAGGTCCGACTTGACGGTGTTGATCGGGATGGCGAAACCGAGGCCGACGCTGCCCGCGCTCGACGAGCTGGACGAGGAGTCGGCGGCCGAGTACATCGCGGAGTTGATGCCGACGATGTTGCCGTTCATGTCGATGAGGGCGCCGCCGGAGTTGCCGGGGTTCAAGGACGCGTCGGTCTGGATGGCCTTGTACGTGGTCGTCGAGGAACCGGTGTCGCCGTTGAACTGCTGGCCGCCGAAGGAGAACGGCCACTGGCCGCTGCCGCCGCCCTGCTGCTGTTGCTGGCCCTGGCTCTCGTCCGTGGAGACGGTGACGTCACGGTTGAGCGCCGAGACGATGCCGCTGGTGACGGTGCCGGTCAGCCCCTCGGGGGAGCCGATCGCGACGACGTCGTCGCCGACCTGGACGCCGTCGGAGTTGCCGAGCGTGGCGACCTTCAGGCCGGAGGGCGCGTTCTCGAGCTTGATGAGCGCGAGGTCCTTCTTGCTGTCGGTGCCGACCACCTTCGCGGTGTACGACTTGCCGCTGCTCAGCTGCACCTTGATCTGGGAGGCGCCCGAGATGACGTGGTTGTTGGTGACGATCTCGCCGCTGGACGAGATGATCACGCCTGAGCCGGTGGACGAACCCGCGTTCGAGGTCGCACCGACCTCGACGATACTCGGGCTGACCGCCTGGGCGACACCGGCGACGGTGCCCTTCTTGGCGGCGGGCACCACGGTGGTGCTGGTGCTGCTCGACGCGGTGTCCTTGCCGGTCAGCTCCTGTATGCCGTACGCGGTGCCGCCTCCGATGGCGGCCGCGACTATCGCCACGGCGGCGAGCAGGGCGATCGTGCCCTTCGCGCGCTTCTTCGGCGCGGGGGCAGGGGCGGCCGGGACCGGCTGCGCCTGGAGTACCGCGGTGGAGGAGACGGCGTCCGGCCCGGGGTAGCCGGCGTAGGCGCCGCCTCCGCCGTGACCGCCGTCGCCACCCTGACCGGAGCCCGGCCACACGGTGGTACCCGGGTCGACGGCGACCGGAGCGACCGGCTCGTACGCCGGCGGCGGGGGCCACTCGGGGTTCACGGGGGAGGAAGAGACGGGCTGCTGCTGGGGGTACGCCGCCCGCATGGGGTCGGTCGCCTGGTGGTCGTCGCCCTGGGGGTACTCGCCGCTGCGGCGGAAGCTCTCGGTCATGGAAAAAGCTTGTCCCCCGATCATGAGAGCTCCCTGAGTGGCCGCTGAGAAGCCCGACAGAACCTCGTATGCCCGATATAAAGGCGCCCGAGCCCGCTGAAAACCGGGAAACAGCGGGTTGCGTGGGGGTGATGTCACGGAAGGCGACGGACGAATACTTGTCTGTCTGCTGTGTAGTACATGTGTTCTGGGGCGGATGAGGCCTACGCTCTCCGCGCCGGAGGGGGGCTCCGCGGTGTGCCTGAATCGATGCAGGCGGTTGTCGGCCATGGCCGGCGACCGCTGCCGTCGTTCGGGCCGGTGCGTCGTACGCCCTTCTCGGGCCTCCTACGTCATGGACACCACACGCACCCACACCAGGAGCCCTGAGTGATACGTGCCCTGCGCGACCGCTGGAGACGCCCCGCCACGGCGTTGCCCACGGCCGCTCTCGCGCTGGCGCTGACCTGCGCCGGCGCCTTCGCGGCGCACCCCGCCACCGCGGCGGACGGACCCTCGCTGCCGGAGGTGAACCAGTCCCAGCCCGCGAAGCCCGCCGTCTCCGACAAGGAGCTGCGCGGCCGGGTCGCCGCGGCCGTCAAGGACCGGGCGACCCCGGACACGACCCCCAAGAAGACACCCTTCATCATCGGCGGCACCGAGACGACGATCTCCTCCGCGCCGTGGATGGTCCAGCTCTCCTACTACGACAGCACGGCCGGCGTCGGCTACTTCTGCGGCGGCACCCTCGTCGCCCCGAACAAGGTCCTGACGGCGGCCCACTGTGTCGCGGGCCTGAACTGGGTGAAGAACGGCGCGGTGCTGGCCGGCGCCACCGGACTGCTGGACGACACCAGCGGCACGGTCGCGGGCGTCTACCGCCAGTGGAACCACCCGCACTACAACTCCACGACCGTCCAGAACGACATCGCGGTCCTCACGCTCGACCGCCCGCTGGACCAGCAGTGGCAGCGGCTGGTGGCCGCCGGTGACAGCGCCTCCTACAAGGCCGGCAACTCCGCCACCGTCTACGGCTGGGGCCTGACCTCCGGCGCCGACGGTGCCGACCTGTCGGCGAACCTGCGCAAGGTGACCCTGCCGCTGGTCGCCGACTCCACCTGCAACTCCGCGATGCAGTCGGTCCTCGGCGAGGACGACTTCGTCGAGGGCGCGATGTTCTGCGCGGGCACCCCGGCGACCGGCACCGACGAGGGCACCAAGAGCCCCTGCAACGGTGACTCCGGCGGTCCCGTCATCGTCGGCGGCAAGGTCGTCGGCATCGTCTCGTGGGGCGTCGCGGGCTGCACCGCGAAGGGCGCCTACCCGGTGTTCACCAAGGTGTCCTCGTACACCTGGGCCGCCCAGCCGCGCATCGACGACGCGGACCTGACCTTCGACGGCAAGGCCGACCTGCTGGAGCGCACGCCGTCCGGCGGCCTCTTCCAGCAGGACAGCAAGGGCACCTCGCTCGCCGCCCGCGCCTACCAGGGCAACGGCTGGCAGAACGCCAGCTGGGTCCTCCAGGCCGACCTGGACCGGGACTTCTACCAGGACCTGATCATGCGCGACAAGGGCGACGGCAAGCTGTACCGCAGCTACCTGAACCACAGCTCCGGCGAGTACGACTGGATGCAGATCAGCTCGGTGTGGGGCGGCTACAAGTCGTACGCCATCCCCGGCGACATGACGGGCGACGCCCGCCCCGACCTGGTCGCGGTGGACGCCGACGGCTCGGTCTACCTCTACCCGGGCAAGGGCAACGGCCAGTTCTACGGCAAGGTCAAGGTCGTCGACAAGGCCTGGAAGAACGTGAAGATCTTCGGCCACGGCGACCTGTCCGGCGACGGCAGGGCCGACCTGCTGGTCCGCAACAGCTCCGGCGTTCTGTACCTCTACCGGGGCACGCAGGTCGAGAAGACCCCGTTCGCGGCGCGGATCCAGGCGCGTACGGGCTTCAACTTCACCTCGTACGTCTCCAACGGTGACGTCACGGGCGACGGCATCGCCGACGTCATCACCCGCGACTCCGCCGGCAAGCTCTGGCTCTACCCCGGCACCAACAAGGCCTCCAGCAGCCTCTTCGGCTCACGGATCGGCCTGGGCAGCGGCTTCAACCAGTACAACCTGCTGTTCTAGCTCAGCACCAGGATGCGTCGGCCCCCGTGATCTCGCGGGGGCCGACGCGCCCCTGTTTTAGGGGCGCGGGGAACTGCGCGACCAGCCCCCACTCGCTGGCACTTTGAAAACGACCCGCAAAACCCGCTTTACCAGCGGAGCTACTCGCACCCACAAGAACGCCGGACGACCAACCGCGACGGAAACACCTTCAACCGCTCGCGCCGCGACCCCGCGACCCGCAACCCGTCATCCAGTACGAGATCCACCGCGGCCCGCGCCATCGCCGACCGGTCGGAGGCGATCGTCGTCATCGGCGGATCCGTCAGCGCGGCTTCCTTGACGTCGTCGAAACCGGCCACGGCCAGCTCCCCCGGAACGTCGATGCGCAGCTCACGCGCGGCGCGCAGCACGCCGATCGCCTGGTCGTCGGTGGAGCAGAAGATGGCGGGCGGGCGGTCGGGACCGCCGAGCAGCTGGAGGCCCACCTGATAGGCGTCGTAGCGGTTGTACGGCGCTTCGAAGAGGCGGCCCTCGGTGGAAATCCCGGCCTCCTGCATCGCGCGCCGCCAGCCCTCGACGTGGTCGGAGACCGGGTCGCCGACGGTCGGGGTCTCCGCGAGGCCGCCGAGGCAGGCCACGTATTCGTAGCCGTGTTCGAGGAGGTGGCGGGTGGCAAGCTGAGCGCCGCCGATGTCGTCCGTGACGACGGCGACGTCGTCGATGGCCTCGGGGCGCTCGTGCAGCAGCACCACGCGAGCGTCCCACGCGTCGATCTCCGCGGCAGCGTTGTCATTGAGCGCGTGGCTGACGAGGATCAGCCCGGAGACGCGCATACCGAGGAAGGCGCGCAGGTAGTGGACCTCGCGCTCGGCGATGTAGTCGGAGTTGCCGACGAGCACCATTTTCCCGCGCTCGGCGGCGGCCTGTTCGACGGCGTGCGCCATCTCCCCGAAGAAGGGCTGGCGCGCGTCCGGCACGATCAGGCCTATGAGCTCGGTCCGCCGCGACGCCATGGCCTGGGCGACCCGGTCGGGCCGGTACCCCAGTTCCTTGATCGCGGCGAGAACACGCTCGCGCGTGGCCGGGGCAACCGGCCTCGGTCCGTTGTTGATGACATAGCTGACAACGGCGGTGGACGTACCCGCCAGTCGCGCTACATCGTCCCTCGTCACCTTGGCCACGCGCGGAGTCTACGCGGATGGACCCGCCGCTGGGCAGGGCGTACGGAGGCTTGCTGCGCCTCCGTTACCGCCTACTGCGCCTCCGCCGCCGCCTCGACCGCCTCGACGGCGTCCAGGTGCGCCGTCTCGTCCGCATCCTCCGGCTTTGGCTGGGCCGCCTTGGCCCTCGCCTCGTCCGCGGCGCGGTCCACCTTCTCAGGTGTAACGAATCGATAACCGACGTTCCGGACGGTACCGATCAGCGACTCGTGCTCGGGTCCGAGCTTCGCGCGCAGCCGCCGTACGTGGACGTCGACCGTCCGCGTACCGCCGAAGTAGTCGTAGCCCCAGACTTCCTGGAGCAACTGGGCGCGCGTGAAGACACGGCCCGGGTGCTGCGCCAGGTACTTGAGGAGCTCGAACTCCTTGAAGGTCAGGTCGAGGACCCGGCCCTTGAGCTTGGCGCTGTAGGTCGCCTCGTCGACCGAGAGGTCGCCGTTGCGGATCTCCATCGGGGAGTCGTCGTTGACGATCTGCTGGCGGCCCATGGCCAGCCGCAGTCGCGCCTCGACCTCCGCCGGTCCCGCGGTGTCCAGGAGCACGTCGTCGATGCCCCAGTCGGCGGTGACGGCCGCGAGACCGCCCTCCGTCACGACCAGGATCAGCGGACAGCCGGGCCCGGTCGAGCGCAGCAGCTGGCACAGGCTGCGCACCTGCGGGAGGTCCCGCCGGCCGTCGATCAGGATGACGTCGGCACCGGGGGTGTCGACGAGAGCGGGGCCTTCCGCCGGAGCCACTCGCACGTTGTGCAGGAGCAGGCCGAGAGCGGGAAGCACCTCCGTCGACGGCTGAAGAGCATTGGTCAGGAGCAGCAGAGAACTCATCGCGCCCCACCTGCCTGGGTCGTCCTACGGTCATGCAAGGTTCGCTCGCCCATAACGTCTGGTTCCTCCTCGGTCCCTGCGAGGACGTTTGCGGCACTGCTTCCTACGGTGCGGCTCCCGCGCCCCTGGGAGCCGCCGGACGGCCCACTGGGGGCCGCCACACGTTCTATGCGTTCGTGGGCTTCGTACACCTGCGGTTTCCCGCTTCGTATACAACGCTTCAGAAAGCACAAAAGGACCCGGGGGCTACGCTGCCCGAGTCCTCTGCCCAGCAGAATAGCCCACATGAGCTCAGGTCCGGCAGGTCAAGCGACGGGATCTTCCGATCGTCCACCCCTTGAGACGCCCCCGCGGACCCCTTTGCGGAGGTTTCTGCACACCGTCGACGGGGTGACGATCGATGCGGCGTACGACCCTGGAACGCGGCCTTCTGGTGACTCGGCCACTGGCTTGAACGATGTGGTCATTGTCGTCGCGCACGGCTTCACGGGCGATCTGGAACGTCCGCACGTGCGCCACGCGGCGGCCGTCCTCGCCCGGCACGCGGCAGTGGTCACCTTCTCCTTCCGTGGTCACGGCGCCTCCGGCGGCAGCTCCACGGTCGGTGACCGCGAGGTCCACGATCTGGCCGCCGCGGTGGCCTGGGCCCGCGAACTCGGGCACACGCGTGTGGCCACCGTCGGCTTCTCGATGGGCGGGTCGGTGGTGCTGCGGCACGCGGCGCTGCACGGTGGCCCGGACGGGGGCTCGGACCGGGGCGCGGAGATGGAGCACGAGGGGCGCACCGAGGCGCGTACGGACGCCGTGGTTTCGGTGAGCGCACCCGCCCGTTGGTACTACCGGGGTACGGCCCCTATGCGGCGCCTGCACTGGCTGGTAACCCGGCCGGTGGGCCGCGCGGTCGGCCGTTACGGCCTGCGCACCCGGATCCACCACCGTGACTGGGACCCGGTGCCGGCCTCCCCGGTCGAGTCGGTCCCGCTCATCGCGCCCACTCCGCTGCTGATTGTCCACGGCGACCAGGACGGCTACTTCCCGGTCGACCACCCGCGGATGCTCGCCGCCGCCTCCCGCGGCCACGCCGAACTGTGGATCGAGCACGGCATGGGCCATGCCGAGCATGCGGCCGACGACGGGCTGCTCGGCCGTATCGGGGCATGGGCCGTCGCGGCGGCGGGCTAGCCTGACCGTGTTCACAGAAACCACTGATGACTGATCCGTGTTCACGGAAAACACCGATTGAGGAACGAGATGGCACAGGGCACGGTGCGTTACTGGGCCGCCGCCAAGGCCGCGGCGGGCGTCGCGGAGGAGCCGTACGACGCGGGCACGCTCGCCGAGGCGCTCGACGCGGCCCGCGCGCGACACCCCGGCGAACTCGTCCGCGTCCTGCGGCGATGCTCCTTCCTCATCGACGGTGACCCCGTGGGCACTCGCGAACATGAGACGGTACGGCTGGCCGAGGGCGGCACGGTCGAGGTGCTCCCGCCGTTCGCAGGAGGGTGAGCGAGACGATGAGCGACCAGCCGTACGAGGGCCGGTACGAGGGTCAGTACGAGGGGTACGACCCGTATCCGCAGCCTCAGCAACAACAGCCGCAGCAACGGCCTCAGCAACAACAGCCGCCGCAGCAGCCCGAGTGGCAGCAGCACACGCAGCAGTGGGAGGGGCGGACCTGGGAGACCCAGGTGCAGCCCCCGATGCCGGCGGCGGACGCGGCGTACCTGCCGCCGCGGGGCTACCAGGCGTACCCCGAGCCGCAGACGTACGGCACGGTAGGGCAGCCGCTGCCGCAGGAGGCACCGACTCCGGCACCGGAGTGGACGCCCGCGTACCAGCCCCCCGCCCAGCAGGCGCCCGGCACCGGCACCGGCAGTGCGGTCACCCCGGAGACCGCCTCCGGCTACGGCCCCCCGACCGTCACCGGCAACGCCCGCGTCACCGACGCCCAGCGCGCCCGTGCCGAGGGCCGCTCCCCGATCATCGAACCCGGCATCCAGCCCGCCGTGCTCACCGCGGTGCTCGGGCTGCTGCTCTCCGGGACGGCGGCGATCGGGCAGTACGCCCTCGTCGTCCCCCTCGTCCTCCTCCAGGCCGTCACCGCGGCGGGCTGGTTCCGGCTGAACGGGATGTGGCCGGCCCGCCAGGGCATCGCGCTGGCGTTCCTCGGCGCGGTCACCGCGGACGTAGCGCTCCTCGCGGCGGGCCGGGAGAACGCGCCCGCCGCGATCCTCGGCACCCTCGGCGTGTGGGTCCTGCTCACCCTCGTCCTGCAACTGCGCAGTCATGCCGACCCGGACACCCGGATGTACGGCCTGATGGCGACCGTCACTTCGGCGGCGCTCGCGATCATCGCGACCGGGCACCTCGCGGCCGAGCCGGACGCCGTCACGGTGGGCGCCGCCGCGGTCGCCGTCGCGATCCTCGCCCGCGCCCTGCCGCTGCCCACCGCGGCCTCCGTGGTGGTGGCGCTGCTGGCCGCCGCGGGCGCCGGTATCGCGGTCGGCGGCACGACGGACCTGGGCAGCAAGGGGGCCTTCCTCGGCCTCGGCGCCGGGGTCTGCGCGCTGATCGGCCACCGGGTCGCCAGCTACGACTACCCGTCCCGCTTCGTCCACTTCACCGCGGGCGTGGCCCTGCCGCTGGCCGCCGCGGCGCCGGCGGTCTACCTGCTGGGCCGCGCTCTCGGCTAGGGCCTGTCCCGCGTGATCCGCCGGACAGGCCCTGGGGCCTGGTCCAGTGGCTGTTCGTCACAGGTGATCTACAACTACTTCGGAGGGCCCCCGGCGCGGGGCCCTTCGGGGTTAGGTTCGCGAGGGAGGACCACTCGGTCGCCCGGATCCGTTCGAGGTGGGGGAACACCGCGCATGCGTGCACTGCGAATAATCCTGATCGTCACCGTCATCCTGGGCGGCCTGTTCGTGATCGCGGACCGGGTGGCGGTCGGTTTCGCGGAGAACAAGGCGGCGGACCGGATCAAGACCACCGAGGGCCTGGCCGGCACGCCGGACGTGTCCATCGAGGGCTTCCCCTTCCTCACCCAGGTCGTCGGCGGCGAACTCGACGACGTGAAGATCGGCATCAAGGACTACGAGGCGTCGACGAGCGGCGCGGGCAGTGCCGGGGGCACCGGCACCATCCGTATCGACGACCTGAACGCCGAGATGCACGGCGTCAGCTTCAACGGCGACTACAGCTCCGCCACCGCCAACAGCGCCACCGGCTCCGCGTCCATCGGGTACGCCGAGCTGCTCAAGACCGCCAAGTCCCAGCCCACTCGGGTCGGCCCCGGGGTCACCGCCCGGGTCGTCGGCCTCTCCGACGGCGGCAACGGCAAGATCAAGGTGGCGGTCGAGGTCAGCATCGGCGGCACCAAGGTGCCCCAGCCGGTCTCCGTGCTCAGCTCGGTCACGGTCGTCGGCGGCAACACGGTCAAGGTGCACGCGGACTCCCTCCCCAAGCTGGGCGTCGACCTCGCCGAGAACCGGGTGCGCGCGATCACCGACTTCGAGCAGAAGATCGGCCAGCTGCCGGGCGGCATCCAGCTCGACACGGTCCAGGCGGCCGCGAACGGCGTGGACGTCTCCGTGAAGGGTTCGAACGTCAAGCTGGTCGGGTAGAAGGGTCAGCGGCCGCAGGCCAGAGGCCGGAGGCCGGGGAGACCGCGACCGGAGAGCTGTCCGAAGGGCGAGACGGGCCGGTCCGTACCGCAGATGTGCGGTCGGTGTGATGACGGATGCCGGCGCCCGGAATCCCTGCGGGGGCCGCACCGGCGGTGAACGCGTCCCACATCGCGGACGATCGCATCTCAGCATCCGACACACCGGTGACATGTCCGCCTGTCCGTCCCTACGATCGGACCCATGAAGCGACAGGCGGATCTCACGAAGCGGCGGGCAGTAGACCTGTGCCGCGTCGCCGCCATGCTCTGTCGCACCTTCTGAGCGGGACATTCGTCCGTCCGCCCTCCCCTGGCCCTTCTTCGCCAGGGTCCCCGTGCGCGCCGCGCAGGCTCGACAGGCATGACCGCGCACCCTCTGTCTAACGCACCGCCCCGCCGCAACTGCCCCGGAGGAGAAACAGCATGAGCCGCAGCGACGTCCTGGTCGACGCCGACTGGGTCCAGGACCACCTGGACGACCCGAGCGTGGCCATCGTCGAGGTCGACGAGGACACGTCCGCGTACGAGAAGAACCACATCAAGAACGCGATCCGGATCGACTGGACCAAGGACCTCCAGGACCCGGTCCGCCGTGACTTCATCGACCAGGAGGGCTTCGAGAAGCTCCTGTCGGAGAAGGGCATCGCCAACGACACGCTGGTGGTCCTCTACGGCGGCAACAACAACTGGTTCGCGTCCTACGCCTACTGGTACTTCAAGCTGTACGGCCACGAGAACGTCAAGCTCCTCGACGGCGGCCGCAAGAAGTGGGAGCTCGACTCCCGCGACCTGGTCGCCGAGGTCCCGAACCGTGCCGCGACCGACTACAAGGCCAAGGCCCAGAACACCGCGATCCGCGCCTTCCGCGACGATGTGATCGCCTCGATCGGTTCGCAGAACCTGGTCGACGTCCGCTCGCCCGATGAGTTCAGCGGCAAGCTGCTCGCCCCGGCCCACCTTCCGCAGGAGCAGTCGCAGCGTCCGGGCCACGTCCCGACCGCCCGCAACATCCCGTGGTCGAAGAACGCCAACGACGACGGCACCTTCAAGTCGGACGACGAGCTCAAGGAGCTCTACGCCGAGGAGCAGGTCGACCTCGCCAAGGACACCATCGCGTACTGCCGCATCGGTGAGCGTTCCGCGCTCACCTGGTTCGTGCTGCACGAGCTGCTCGGCGTGGAGAACGTCAAGAACTACGACGGCTCCTGGACCGAGTACGGCTCCCTGGTCGGCGTCCCGATCGAGCTCGGCGCCAACAAGTAACCCTCAAGGCCTGAAGGACGGAATCGAAATATGTGTGGAGCGAAGGCCGGCGGCCCCGACGCCTCGACGATCAAGCCCGGTGAGACCACCATCCAGGGCCAGGTGACCCGCGACGGCGAGCCCGTCACCGGTTACGTGCGCCTGCTGGACTCGACCGGCGAGTTCACGGCGGAGGTCCCCACCTCCGCGACGGGCCAGTTCCGCTTCTACGCGGCCGAGGGCACCTGGACCGTACGCGCCCTGGTCCCCGGTGGCACCGCGGACCGCACGGTCGTCGCCCAGACGGGCGGCCTCGCCGAGGTCGCGATCGCCGTCTGACGGCATTTCTGAGTGGCCGAAGGGCCGCACCCCAGGGTTGGACGCTCGGGGTGCGGCCCTTCGGTATGTACGGGCCTAGGCTTGAGGTATGTACGCACGACGGCGACACGTCTACTTCGCCATGATGGGGACGTGCATCGGTCTTTTCGTCCTGGCCTGGGGAGTCGTGCGGCTCTGGTCGATTCCCGTGGCCGTGGGGATGTGTGTGGTGGCGATGGTGATTCCGCCGTTCGCCGCGATGGTCGCCAACCGGCGGGGGCCCGAGGACCGCTGGTGGGACGACCCGTCCGGGGATCAGAAGTCCGACGAGTGGTGGGACGAGCTCGACGGCAAGAAGCGCCGCCCGTAGGAGGGCGCGCGCGGCACCTTCAGTACGCGCAGCACCTTCATACGTGCGGCACCTTCGCGCGGCACCTTCAGTAGACGAGCGCCTGCGTCTCGTCCGCCATCGCCTCCTGGACGAACACCTGGGCGCCCGCGATGCGTACGCCGTCGATGACGTCCTTCTCCGTGATGTCCCGGCGCGCCGCGCACTGGGTGCACAGGGTGAGCCGACCCGCGGCCAGGACCGAGTCGATCAGATCGGGCAGCGGCGCCGCGTGCGGCAGCTCGAACTCGGCGGCCCGGCCCGGCAGTGCGAACCACGAGGACTCGCCGGTCAGCCACAGGGAGACCTCGACCCCGCTGGCCACGGCCACCGCCGCGACCGTGAACGCCTGCGAGCAGCGCTCGGGGGCATCGGCCCCCGCCGTCACCTTGATCACGAGCTTCTTCGCCATGGCCGCATGGTAGTCCGGGGGAGTTCGGGGAGAATCCGAATCGTGATCATGCCCCTTACAACTCCATGAGATTCCCATGGGTCTCCTGTGCGCGCGGATATGGAATCCGTGCGTCGCGTTCCGTGGGGGGATGTCGTGGAAGTCGAGGAAGTACCCGTGCCAGGTCCTGAGGCAACGGGCAAGGAGACATCCGAGGAGGCGCCTCGCGTACGCCGGCGGGGGCGTACGGCCCTGCTGATCGCCACGGCCGCCGTGCTGGGGCTCGTCGGGGGCACCTGCGCCGGCTATCTGATCCAGGCCGACCGGGATCCGACCAGGCTGCCGTCGCTCTCGCAGCCCGTGGTCGCCCAGGCCAAGGGTGCCGGGCCCGAACCCCTGTCCGCCGCGCAGGACCGCCGCGTGAAGACCGACGGCGACCTGCGCAAGCTGCTGATCAAGCGGCCGAAGGGGGCCCAGGACACCGAGTACGCACCGGGCCGCGACGGCTGGCTGACCATGGCCCAGTACGCGGACCAGCTCAAGGACCCGGACCAGGCGTTCGGGCAGCTGGTCGGCGCGGAGTTCCGGCGTGCGGCCGGCGTCGACTGGCGGGTCGGCAGCACGTACAGCGTCGGGATCCGGCTCGTGCAGTACCGCCAGCAGGAGAAGCTCTCCGCCTCCGAACAGGCCGGCAACTGGAACGTGGACGGCACCCGCAGTTGGCCCGTCCCCGGCACGGGCGACGGCATGGCGTACGTGACGACCAAGCCCGACACCAAGCCCGGCTACCTACCGGTGTACAGCGCACAGGCACACGCCTGGCGCGGTGACATCGCCATGGAGGTCTGGATCTACGACACCAAGCCGATTTCCAAGGCCAAGATCATGGACCTGGCCGAGCGGCAGATGGAGCGGCTGTGACCGACGAGCAACCGATGAGCGAGCAGCCCGTTCAGGAGCGCGTGGAGGAGCTGGTCCAGGAGTCCGCGCCCGAGCCCGCCGCGGAGTCCGCGCCCGAGCCCGCCGCGGAGTCCGCGCCCGAGCCCGCCGCGCCCGAATCCATCGCCCCCGTCAAGAAACCCCTCCGCCGGGGTCGCGTCGCCGCCGTCGCCGGTTCCGTGCTCCTCGTCGCGGCCGTCGTCGGCGGTGCCGGCTACACCGTCGTGACCGTCCAGGACGCCGACCGGGACCCCGGCGCGCCCTCCTGGACCTTCCCGGACGCCGCCCACGACGGCGCCAAGTCGGCGAAGGCCCCCGCGGGGCTCGCCGCGATGCTCGTGCCGTACGGCACCGAGGGCTGGAGCCGGGGCCCGGACATTGGGGAGTTCGGCTCCGACGCCTCGCTCAGCGGGCCCGAGGCCACCGCTCTGCGCAAGGAGGCGCTGCGGGATCTGCCGCGTTCCCAGCGGCGGCAGCTGGAGAAGCGGATCGACAAGCAGCACACCAAGGGCATCGCGATGCGCAGCTACCTCAGCACCTCCAACGGGTACGCCTCCACGCTGTACGCCGACAGCGCCTTCACCATGAGCGTCGAGCTGGCCCAGATCGAGGACAAGGCAGCGGTGAAGGGCATCTCGACGTTCCAGAACGAGTTCTTCGACGCCCTCAAGATCTTCCGCAAGGGTCCGGAGATCAAGGGCCACAAGAACGCGAAGTGCTTCCTGCCGCCCAAGGACAAGGACGAGAAGCTCGACATGATGGTCTGCTCCGCCTACCAGGGCGACGTGCTGGTCAGCGCGACCGCCTACGGGGCCAAGCCGTTGGACACCAAGGGTGTCGCGATGCTGCTGCGCGAGCAGCTCGACCGCATCGCCGAGCCGGGGGAGGCGGTATGACCGAGCGGACGAGCTCCGTCGAGGACGCGGCGGCGACGCCCGTCGAGGACGGGACCACGGCGCCGGTCCAGGCGCAGGCCGCGCTGCCACCCGCGCCCGAGGCGCCGGCCGCGGTCGTCGGTCCCGAGGCCGTGCCCGCGGTCGTCGACCCGCAGGTGCCGTCCACCGCCGTCGGGGCCGAGGTGCCCCCGGCCCGGGTGCGCAAGGACCGTCGGGTGCTGCGGGCCGTGCTGCGCTGGACCGCCGCCACCGTGGTCTTCGCGGCGGTCGGCACGTCGGTCGCGTACGGCATCACCCGCATGGACCGCACCGACGTACCCGGTCTGGCGACGGAGTCGGACGGGCGCTGGGACTACCCGACCATCACCTGGCCGCCGCTGCCCTCCGGCAGCCCGCGCCCGCTCGCCGAGTCGAACAAGACGGGCACCCACTACGCCGATCTGCGCAGGCTCGTGCTGCCCGCCCCGAAGGGCGCACACGTCGACACGGCGCTGCGCGGGACGGACGGCTGGCTGGCGACGAAGACGTTCCTGGCGGAGTACGCCACGCGGGACGACCGGGAGACGGTCGGGCAGCAGCTGACCGACAACGGTCTGCGGCACATCGCGGCCCGCGGCTGGACGACGCCGGACGGCACGCACACCCGGATCTACCTGTTGCAGTTCGACTCGGCCGTCGTCGCGGACGAGGTGAACTCGCCCGGGCTGACCAGCTACAACATGCCGAACTACGCGGTGCGCGGCGCCGAGCGGACGATGGCCGACGACCGGTTCCCGGACCGCGCCGCGGTCGACGACGTGGTCCGTCACGCGTACGACGAGATCAAGCCGTACGGCGCCGAGCAGGTCCGGCAGGCGTACCTCTCGGCCGGGGACACCCTCGCCCTGATCGTGCAGTCCCGCAAGGGCGCCGCGCGGGCGGTCCCGTTCCAGCAGACGGTGGTCCTCCAGAGCCAGCTGCTCGGCTGACCACGCCTGGGCGTACCGCGCGGAGAACCGCCCAGGAGTACCTCGCAGAGAGCCCCGAGCCCCGGCCCACTAAGCTGGGGCTCGGCTCTTGTACCGCCCACCCCGCTCATCCGAGGAGCACCCCGTGGAGATCTTCTTCGAAACCCTGCTGGTCCTGGTCTGCGTCGGCGTGATCGCCTTCGCCGGGCTGACCGTGAAGAAGCTGTACCAGGGCCAGCGCTGACCCCCATCGAGGAACTGCCGAGCTCATGATCGAGATCCCGTCCGACCTGCACAAGGACCTGCTTCCCCTTGCCTTCCTGCTCGGCGACTGGGCCGGTGCGGGCGTTCACGACTTCCCCGGCTCCGAGAAGTGCAACTTCGGGCAGGAGGTCACCTTCACCCACGACGGGCGAGACTTCCTGGAGTACCACTCGCACACCTGGGTGCTCGACGCCGACGGGAACAAGGTCCGGCCGCTGGAGACCGAGTCCGGCTTCTGGCGCGTCGACTCCGACCGCAAGGTCGAGGTCGTCATGACCCGCGACGACGGTGTCGTCGAGATCTGGTACGGCGACCTGGCCCCCAAGACGCCGCAGATCGACCTGGTCACCGATGCCGTGGCACGCACGGCGGCTGCGGGTCCCTACACCGGCGGCAAGCGCCTCTACGGCTATGTGAAGAGCGACCTCATGTGGGTCGGTGAGAAGCAGACCCCAGAGGTCGAGCTGCGCCCCTACATGTCCGCGCACCTGAAGAAGGTCGTCACTCCGGAGGACGTCGAGCGCTGGGCCAAGGCCCTTCCGGACGACATGCCGGACGACGGAATCGCGTTCTTCAAGTAGTCCGGAAGTGGTCGGGCAGGTTCAGCGGCTCTCCTCAGGTCGTCACATCCCGGAATGGTCCTAGACTTCCTGTGTGGTGAGCACCGACTGGAAGAGCGACCTGAGGCAGCGCGGCTACCGGCTGACGCCGCAGCGCCAGCTTGTCCTCGAAGCCGTGGACACCCTGGAGCACGCGACCCCCGACGACATCCTCATCGAGGTGAGGAAGACGGCGTCGGGGGTCAACATTTCCACCGTGTACCGGACCCTGGAGCTCCTGGAGGAGCTCGATCTGGTCAGCCACGCGCACCTCGGGCACGGTGCGCCGACCTACCATCTCGCCGACCGGCATCACCACATCCATCTGGTCTGCCGGGACTGCACGAACGTCATCGAGGCCGATGTCTCGGTCGCCGCGGAGTTCACCGCGAAGCTCCGGGACACGTTCGGCTTCGAGACGGACATGAAGCACTTCGCGATCTTCGGCCGGTGCAAGGACTGCTCTCTCAAGAGTTCAACTACCAAGTCGTAGGCTGGGTGTATGAAGAGCCCCCTCCTGTCCCTGCCCGGCGCCGTCCCCGCCGAAGGCGTGGATGAACAGGTCGCAGCCCACTACGGTGACCTGTTCCGCGAGCAGCGCGCCCTCGCCGACGGCACCGGCTTCGTGGACCTCTCGCACCGCGGTGTCGTCGCCGTCACCGGTGAGGACCGGCTGAGCTGGCTGCACCTGCTGCTTACCCAGCACGTCACGGACCTCCCGGCGGGCCGCGCCACCGAGGCGCTGATCCTCTCCGCGCACGGCCACATCGAGCACGCGCTGTACCTCGTCGACGACGGCACCACCACCTGGGCCCACGTGGAACCCGGCACCCAGGACGCGTTGCTCGCGTACCTGGAGTCGATGAAGTTCTTCTACCGCGTCGAGACCGCCGACCGCACGGACGACTTCGCGGTGGTGCACCTGCCGGCCGGTTCGATCGCCGAGGTCCCCGAGGGCGTGGTCGTACGCGAGACGCCGTACGGGCGTGATCTCTTCCTGCCGCGTGCGGACCTGGAGTCCTACGCCGAGAAGGCCGGTCCGCCGGCCGGGCTGCTGGCCTACGAGGCGCTGCGCGTCGAACACCACCGCCCGCGGCTCGGTTTCGAGACCGACCACCGCACGATCCCGCACGAGCTGGGCTGGATCGGCACCGCGGTGCACCTCCAGAAGGGCTGCTACCGGGGCCAGGAGACCGTCGCCCGCGTGCAGAACCTGGGCAAGCCCCCGCGTCGGCTCGTCTTCCTGCACCTGGACGGCAGCGAGGTCCATCTGCCGCCGCACGGCGCCGAACTCCGCCTCGCCGACGACGGCCCCGACGGCCGGAAGATCGGCTTCATCACCACCTCCGTACGCCACCACGAGCTCGGCCCGATCGCGCTCGGCCTGGTGAAGCGGAACGTGCCGCTGGACGCGCGGCTGCTGGCGGACACGACGGCGGCGGCGCAGGAGGTCGTGGTCGAGCCGTAGGGCCTCAGGCGGGTCGCATTTCCTGGGTCACATTTCCAGGAGCACGGTGAACGGGCCGTCGTTCGTCAGCGAGACGCGCATCTGCGCGCCGAACCGGCCCGTCGCCACCGTGGCGCCCAGTGCGCGGAGTTGGGCCACGACCTCGTCGACGAGGGGTTCGGCGACATCGCCGGGGGCGGCCGCGTTCCAGGTGGGGCGGCGGCCCTTGCGGGCGTCGCCGTACAGGGTGAACTGGCTGATGACGAGCAGCGGCGCGTCGATGTCGGAGCACGACTTCTCGTCCGCCAGCATCCGGATGGACCAGAGTTTGCGGGCGAGTTGGGCCGCCTTCTCCTTGGTGTCGTCGTGCGTGACACCGACGAGGACGCACAGCCCTTCGCCGTCGATCGCTCCGACCGTCTCCGGACCGTGTTCCCCGTTCACGACGACGCTCGCGCCGTCCACCCTCTGCACCACCGCACGCATGGCAACCATCATGCCGTGCGGGGAGGAGCCCCCCTGCACGGGGCTGAATGCCTTCGCGCGTGATCCCCTGACCTCTTTCGAGGGGTCCTTTGGGGGTTTCTTTTTGCTCCTTACCCCCCCATCTGGGGCCGATCGGGGGCACTCGGTCACATAGCGGCCACTTGGGGTGGCACGATGCGTGTGTTGCGGTGCAACCGTGGGGTGGACCGCGCCGGTCGAGGGGACGGTAGAGGCACATGAGCACACCGAGTACCGGGCAGCAGCCGCCCGGGGCTGTGTCGTTGACCCGTACGAGTCCACGGGCGGGAGGCGGTCGTACGGGGGTTCATCGTCCTCCCGTGCAGCGCACCGACAGTCCGCTGCGCCCGGACCCGCCCGCGCCCGAACTGCCCCTGCTGCGGCTGCCCGAACTGCGGACCCTGCGGCGCGACGCGCAGCGCGACGAGGCCGACCTCAGCTATGTGCGGCGGCTGCTCCAGGGGCGCATCGACATCCTGCGGGCGGAGCTGGCGCGCCGCGGGGGACTGCGGGCGCCCTCCGCGACGTCGGGCTCGCCGCTGGTCTCGGGCCTGGGAACGAGTCCGGGTCTGCGCCCGGCCGGGGGGAGGGGGGCGGGTTCCGGTTCCGGCGGGGCGTCGGTCGTCGACCGGCTCGCGGAGATCCTGACGGACGCGCCCGCCCGGCACCGTTCGTCGGCCCGCCATGTGACAGTGGGCACACCGTACGGCGAGGAGTACCGGCGGCTGGCCGCGGACATGCTCGCCGAGGTGGAGCTGTCGGACCTGGAAGCACGTACGGACGACGAGCTCGGCGCGGGGATGGGACGGCTCGTGCGCTACGAGCAGCAGGTCTCCCGGCGGCGTCAGCACCTGCAGCGGACGGCCGACGATTGCAGCGCCGAGATCGCCCGCAGGTACCGTGATGGGGAAGCACAAGTAGACGACCTGCTCATGTGACGCGGTGGCCCCCGGCGATCCCGGGGGGTGCGTGCGACGGCTGTGACGGCGCCGGCGGTCCGGGACATCCGGGGCCGGGCTCCATGGCCGCGCCCGGTTCCGCGGTCGCGGCGGCCGCGCCCGGGAACGGCCCGGGCCGCGGTCGTGAGGCTCGGCCGGGGACACGCCATCGGGGGACCTCCCGTACGGCGCCGCGGTTCGATCACCGGGCGGGTCCCTGTCATGGAAGGCCACCGCCGATGTCCGCCGCCGCTCCTGCCGTCCCCGCAGACCCCTTCATACCGCCTGTTCTCGCCGAGGTCGTCCGTTCGGGATTCGTCGAGGGGCGTCATCGGGGCAGCCTGGTGCTGCTGGGCGCGGACGGGTCGGTCGAGCTGGCGCTGGGTGAGGTGACCGCGCCGGTCTTCCCGCGCTCGTCGAACAAGCCGATGCAGGCGGCGGGTGTGCTGCGGGCGGGGCTGGACCTGGCCGGCGAACGGCTGGCTCTCGCCGCCGCCAGCCACTCCGGGGAGGCCTTCCACCGCGATCTCGTCCAGAAGATGCTGGCCGAGCACGGGCTGGACGCCGGGCAGTTGCAGTGTCCGCCGGATCTGCCGTTGGACCCGGCGGAGGCGGAGACGTATCTCGCCGGAGGCGCGGTCCGTGACCGGGTCACCATGAACTGCTCCGGCAAGCACACGGCGATGCTCGCGGTGTGCGCGCTGCGAGGCTGGCCCCTGGACTCCTATCTGGACCCCGGGCATCCACTCCAGCAGCTCATCCACACGGTGGTCGAGGAGGCGGCGGGGGAGTCGGTGGCGGCGGTCGGTACGGACGGCTGCGGTGCGCCGCTGATGGCGATCAGCCTCACAGGCCTTGCCCGTGCCTTCCGTTCCTTCGTCCTCGCTGCCCCCGGCTCCGCCGAACGGCGTGTCGCCGACGCCATGCGTGCCCACCCCGAGTACGTCGCCGGGACGCGCCGTCCCGACACCTGGCTCATGCGCGAGATACCGGGCGCCCTCTCCAAGATGGGCGCGGAGGCCGTCCAGGCGGTGGCCCTCCCCGACGGCAGGGCCCTCGCCTTCAAGATCGACGACGGCGCCACCCGAGCACTCGGCCCCGTCCTCGCCCGTGCCCTGTCCCTCCTGGGCACGCAATCCCCGATCCTCTCCAAGATCGGCCACGCTCCCCTGACGGGCGGAGGGGTCGAGGTGGGCGAGATCCGAGCGGTGTTCTAGGCCCGGCCCCCAAACGTTCCTCGCCCCCGCCGCCCCTACCCTCCCCCAAGCTCTCGGCTTCGCTCGAGCAGGGGGGACCCCCATCATCCTCAACCTGGGGGCTCCGCCCCCAGACCCCCCGGGTGGGTTCTTCGACTGCGGGTGGTGGGGGCTGGTCGCGCAGTTCCCCGCGCCCCTGAAGGGGCGCTGCGCGCGTCTTTCAGCCCGTCCGGCGTTTGAGGACGAGGCCGTTCAGGCCGATCGGGGGTTTGGGGGCGGAGCCCCCCAAGTCAGGATGGGTCGGGTAGGGGCGGCGGGGGCGAAAACGGTGCGACGGGGGCGTGCTGGCGCCCTAGCGTGAACCCATGAGCCGTCGCGAAGAAATCGACGTACGAACGATCACAGAGACCGAGATCCCGGCCTGGATCCGCGCGCTGAACACGGGGTTCCTACGCTCCCCGGCAGTATCGGACCAGGAGATCACCAACCGCGGTTCGATCATCCTCCCGCAGCGAACCCTCGGCGCATTCGACACCGACCTCCCCCACTCTCGACTTCGCTCGAGCGGGGGGACCCCCATCGTCGCCACCTTCCGATCGTTCCCGCAGCAGCTCACCACCGTCGGCGGCACCCCCGTCCCCGCCGACGCCATCACCAACGTCACCGTCACCCCCACGCACCGCCGCCGAGGCCTCCTCACCCGCATGATGGCCACCGACCTCACCGCGGCGAAGGACCGCGGCGACGTGGTCGCCACCCTCATCGCCGCGGAGTACCCGATCTACGGGCGGTACGGCTTCGGCCAGGCCACCACCGCCACCGAGTGGACCATCGACGTCTCCAGGTCGGGCCTGGACCCCCGCTGGTCGGGTCCGTCCGACGGCGCCCGAATCGACCTGGTGGACGGCGAGGACGTACGCAAGCTCGGCCCGGACCTGCACGACCGCCTCCGTCGCACCCAGCCGGGCGCGGTCGACCGCGACGAGCGCTGGTGGCACATCAACACCGGCGCACTGAGCCTGAGCGACGACTCGTGGAAGGAACCCTTCTACGCCGTGTACCGCTCGGCGACCGGCGAGGTCGAGGGCCTGGTCTCGTACGAGTCGGACGACAACTGGGGCGACGTCAAGCAACCGCTGAACACGGCGGAAGTGAACTGGCTGATCACGGTGACCCCGGCGGCCGAACGCGCCCTGTGGCAGTACCTCTGCTCGATCGACTGGATCGCCCACGTCAAGACCGGCTGGCGCGCCCCCGACGACCTGCTCCCGCACTTCCTCCCCGATCCGCGCGCCGCCCGCATCACGACCCAGGCGGACTGGCTGTGGGTGCGGATCCTGGACGTCGTACGGGCTCTGGAGGCGCGTACGTACGCGGGGTCCGGGACTTTGGTCCTGGACGTCACCGACGGGGACGGACTCTCCGCCGGGCGCTACCGCCTAGAGGCCGGGCCCGACGGGGCGACCTGCGCACCGACCACGACGACCGCCGATCTCACCCTGAACGTGGGTGAGTTGGCGGCCCTGTGGCTGGGCGACGAGTCGGCGGTGCGGCTCGCCGCGCTCGGGCGGGTGCGGGAAGAACGAGAGGGCGCCGCCGTCTTCGCCGACGCCCTGCTCCGCACGTCCAGGCGACCGTGGTGCCCGGACATCTTCTGATTCCGATTCCGATTTCCGAATGGTGTGGCCTGTACGGCTGGTGTGGTGGTGCGCGGTGTGCTGAGGGTGCTCCTTCCGGTTTCGTCGGTGCGTGGTGGTGCACTGCATCCGTAGCCGTGCGGTGGTGCGGTGGTGCGGTACGGACTGACCGAGCTCCCGGCTCCCCTCCGGAGGGGAGCCCGGTCAGCCGGACTGGCGGACGGTGGCGTCCGATCAGCCGGACTGGGCGAGCAGCATCACGAGCAGGACGGCTCCGATGCCGCTGATGGTGGTGTTCTTGGCCTTGAGGCCGACGGACAGCGCGACGAACGCGATGATGCCCAGCGGCCCGTACTTCCACTGGATGAGTTGCTCGAATCCGATGGCGAGGGCGGCGACGGCGAGGGCGATGAGCGGCATGACGTTCCCTCCTTGGGGTCCTGGGGAGGACGACTGTGGCGGCCAACCCTCGGGAAGTGTGACCATGTTGTGCAAGTTGGCAACCAACTCATTGATAGTTATCTCCGCGTTGGGTCGACTCATAACCACCTATCCCGCAACTGCCCAAAGATGGCGCGAAGTTGTAGTGTTTGGTCGTGGAACCGGAACACGCCTCCGTCAATGGACGGAACAGGTCACCACGGCCACAGAGGTCACACCGCGAGGTGGCCGACGAGCTGCGCAGCCGGATCAGGTCCGGCCGGCTGCGGCCGGGGCAGCGCATGCCCACGCAGGCCAAGCTGGCCGACGAGTTCGGTGTCGAACGCGGGGCGGTCCGGCAGGCGCTGCGCATCCTGCAGTCGGAACATCTGCTCGTCAATGTGTCCAAAGGGAGCCCGGCGACTGTCGCCGACACCCTGGAACGGGCTCTGACCGGCCCGGAAGCCTCGCCGCAGCCCACCACGGTGGCACTCGGTGGCCGGATCACGGCCGCCTTCGAAGCCCCGCACGTGGAGATCGACGCGCTGTGCCTGACGTCGATATCACTCACCCTTGCCATGGGCGAACCCCTCCGGCAAATTCACGCGGGCCGAATAAAACCGGCCAGGGTGGACGTCCGCGTGCTGCTTCCCAGCAGTGACATCGACCTCGCCTTTCCCGCGCCGGTGGACGCCTCCGCGGCCGGCCGGCTCCAGCGCGGCTGGCTGACCAACCGAAACGCCCAGGGCCAGGTGCTGCGCCACAACCTGCTCGCCCTGCGCGCCACGCACGGCATCGACGTCAACGTCACCTTCCGCGCGCTCCCCTTCACCCCGCCGGTGAAGTTGTACCTGCTCAACGGGGTCGAGGCGCTCTTCGCTTACTACACGCTGACCAGGCGCGAGGAGGAAGTGGACCACGAGTACCTGGAGATGTACGACGTCCGGGGCACCCAGTCCATGCTGTTCCCCTTCGCGCAGGGGACCGGGCTGCGGGACACCACGTTCGTGGAGCAGTCCCACCTCTGGTTCAACGCGCTGTGGGAGACCATCAGCTCGAAGCTGCTGCTCTCGAGCTGACCGACTCTCCCCTGCACGTCACAGGGCAGGACCCGCGACCATCAGGGCGAGGACGACCGCGCCGATGGAGCTGCAGGTGGGGCTCTTCGCCTTGATGCCGACGGTGAGGAGCAGCAGGCCGATGACGCCTGTCGTGCCGTACTGCCACTGCACGAACTGGTCGAAGCCGACGACGAAGAGGGCGGAGAGAAGGGCGATGGCGGGCATGGGCGGTTCTCCTGCTTCTACTGTGGCGTGGTGGTTCCTCTGGGGTGTGCGATGGTGAGGCCGGGTGAGTCGGTGACGGACTCGGGTGGGGGAGGCAAAACTTCCGCCAACTTGGCCAAGTTGGTGACCAACTCTGATTAAGTTGTCCCCACTTGGCTACTAGCTATAAACAACTTTCAAACAACTCCCCGTAGATGGGCGAGAGTTGTAGCGTTTGGTCGTGACCCAGGAGAACGTTGCAGTGAACGGCAGCAGAAGGCTCTCGCCCCAGGAGATCGCCGACGCCCTGCGGGATCGGATCCGGGCCGGTGAGCTCAAGGCGGGCGACCGCCTGCCAACTCAGGCCGAGTTGGCGGAGGAGTTCGGTGTCGAGCGGGGCACCGTCCGCCAGGCCCTGCGCGCGCTTCAGGACGACGGACTGCTGAGCAACGTCAGCAAGGGCAGCCCCCCACGGATCGCGGAGCCGCCGGCCTCGGCCCGGAACGAGCCGCAGACGACGATGGTCGGACTGGCTCCCCGGCTGGCGGACGCGTTCTCCGCGCCCCACGTCCGGGTCGACGCCGCCTGCCTGACCGCCGAGACCCTGATGCTGGCGCTCGGTGAACCCGTCCGCCAGATCCACGAGGGCCGCATCCTCCCGGAGTCGATCGACGTCCGTATCCTGCTCCCGTCCCGGGACATCAACCTCGCCTTCCCGGTCCCCGTCGACGGCCGCGGTGACGACGACCCGGTCCACGAGCGCTGGCTCGCCCAGCGCAACGCCCAGGTCCACGTCCTCCAGCACAACCTGCGCGCCCTGCGCTCCTCGCACGGCATCGACGTACGCGTGGCGTTCCGGGCCCTGCCCTTCACCCCGCCCGTGAAGCTGTACCTGCTCAACGGCGTCGAGGCCTTGATCGCCTACTACATGGTCATGCGGCGCGAGGAGGAGGTGGCCGACGGAATGCTGGACATGTACGACGCCGTGGGCTCGGAGTCCCTCCTCTTCTCCTTCGAGAAGCGGACCGGTCAGCGGGACACCGCGTTCGTGGACCAATCCCAGAAGTGGTTCGACGCCCTCTGGGAAACCATCACCACGGACCTGACACTCTCCTAGTGACTTCTGATACGGCGCAGACTGAACCGGTGGCAGCAGAGACCGATAACTTGCGGGAAGTGATCGAACGCGCTCGCTTTGTGCTCTTCGACTTCGACGGGCCGATCTGCCGGCTGTTCGCGGGGCACTCCGCGGAAGACGTGGCGAAGGACCTGGTGGAGTGGCTGGAGCGACAGGGGCTGCGGGGACTGCTCACCGAGGAGGAACAGGTCCACCCGGACCCGATGGTCGTCCTCTACGCCGTCCACCGCCGCCATCCGCACAGCGATCTGGTGAGCGAGCTGGAGGAACGCCTCACCCAGCAGGAACTCAAGGCGGTGCCGTCCGCCTGGCCCACCGCGTACGCGGACCCGCTGATCCGGACCTGGAGCGCGGTCGGCGCACGGCTGGCCATCGCGACCAACAACTCGGCCCGCACGGCCACGAGTTACCTCGCGAGCCGGGATCTCACCGGCTGCTTCGCCCCCAACATCTACGGCCGGGGCCAGGACCTGCACCACCTCAAACCGGACCCGCACTGCCTCAACCGCGCCCTGAACGCCCTGGGCGCCGCCCCCGCCGCCGCCCTGATGATCGGCGACGCCCCCTCGGACTACGAGGCCGCCCGCCAGGCCGGTGTCCCCTTCCTCGGCTACGCCCGTACCGCCTACAAGGAGAAGCTCCTGCGCGAAGCGGGCGCCGAGGACGTGGTGAGCTCACTGGAACCGGTGCTGAGGGTGCTTCGGGGGTCGGGCTGAAGTGTCGCGCCTGAAGTGTCGTGCCTGAAGCGTCGGGCCTGAAGCGTCGGGCCTGAAGTGCCGAGTCCGGAGGTTTTGGGCCTGAGGACGTCAGGCCTGAAGCTGAAGGGTCAGCAGGAAGAAGAGGCCGGCCAGGACCCCGGCCGACCAGCGGACCAGGCGGGGATGCTCCGCCTGTACGCCCACCAGGGCCACCGTGAACACGACCAGACCTGTGAACCCGAGTCGAGTCTGCACCAGCTGGGACACGCAGAATTCGATGCCTGTGCCTACCAGTTGAAAGAAGATCATGGTCCCCCCTGTCCACTTCAGTGAATCGATCAACTAACTGTCCAATTGGACTGGTTGCCTTGAATCTGGTCTGCCCTATCTCTTTGATCCCTTAACGAGTCAGTCCACTTCCAGCTTTTCGGCGGCCGAATCCAGCCGCCAATGTGACTGGAAGCGGTTTGTCCGTGAGGTGAGCGAGGTACGTTCGCGGTGTGACGGAAGAACGCGGCGACGGAGGGGGAACGGAGTTCGTGCGCGTCCTGGAGACGTTGCGCGTCCGGATCGCCGACGGCACGTACGCGGTGGGATCCCAGTTGCCCCCCCAACGTGAACTCGCCGAGGAACTCGGGGTCTCACGCGACACCGTGCAGCGCGTGGTGCGGGAGATGAACAGCGAAGGCTGGATCAAGTCCCGTCAGGGCAGCGGAACGCGTGTGGTGAAGAGCCCGATACATCTGGGAGCGCCGCAGAAGGAGGCACCCAGGGTGCGTGCGGCCCTGGGTCCCTTCATCGCGCGCGCCTTCGCCCAACCCGTCGTTCGATTGGACGTGTTCACCCTCACGTCCGAGTCCCTGGACACCCATATCCGCCTGCAGGCCGAGAGCATCCGCCTCGGCATGGTGCGGCCCGACCGCATCGAACTGCGCATGCTGCTGCCCTCGGAGGCCCTCGTGCTTCCGTATCCGCGCGCCAAGGAGCCGGAGGACGGTGCGGAGCCTCAGGAACCCGGCCAATTGGAACGCCTGCACGAGCAGCTCCAGGAACGACTGCGCGCCATCACCCGCCGGCACACGATGTCGCTGCGTGCCGCCCTGCGTGATCTCCAGGGCGAAGGTCTGGTGCCGTCCGTACAGGTGGAGATCCGGCACGTACCGCTGGCCCCGGCATTCAAGCTCTATCTGCGCCCCGGGGCCGAGGCGTTGTTCGGGCCGTACGAAATAGTGCGGCGGGCCGTCCTGCTGGACGACGGCACGGAGCTCGACGCCACGGACGTACTTGGTCTGGGGGCGACCCTGACCCGTCACGTCAACGACGAGGGTGATCCGGACTCCCCAGGTTCTGTGTTCATGGAGAGCATGCAGGCCTGGTTCGACTCCTGCTGGCACCTGCTCGCGGAAGCGCCCTGAGGCGACTCACATCGACTCACATTCCACCGGGCCTCCAACGGAGTAACGCCGTGGAGATATACAACTCTCTCTCAAGTAGGGAGAGATTCCGCAGTCGGCTCTGCGGTACCCGCGGGTGGGCACTAAGGTGTGCTCACCCCGGTCGGGGCGCATGAACATCTGCAATGACGCACAGTTATTCAGGAGTGACCCGTGGGCGTTCCGCCGATGCCGGGACCGCCTGGCCCACCGGCTCTGGAAAGGGCGGCGGACACGGCGTACGACGACTTCGTGCGCTACGCCAGGGCGCTCGGCTCGTTCGGCCGAGGACACCACAACCTGAACTACATGGTGCGGCCGCTCACGGAGGACGAGTCCCGTCTGGTGGTGTGCGACGACGGGGCGCCGGTGACCGTGCGGGTGCGGATTCCCTCGGCGCTGCCCGTGGTCATCAGGACGTGGCAGGACGAGGCGGAGATCCTCAACACGATCTGCGGTGTGCTGCCACACGTTCCGCGGTGTCTGGTCAAGCGTGCAGACGTGACCATCCTCAGTTATGCGGATGGTGTTCCGCTGTCGAGGGTCTGCCCCAACGGCAACCACGTGGACTCGGACCTGGTCGCCGCGCTCGTGGAGCTCCTCGCGGACATGACGCAGGTGCGCAGACAGCACCTTCCTCCGCTGCCGGCGTCCTGGCCCCGGTCCAGCCGGGACAGCAGAGCTTTTCTGCGAGCGTTGGCCTTCGCGGCGGAGGAGCAGATCCGGCAGCGCAACCGGGCCGAGTTCGGCGGGCTCTTCGCGATGCTGGGCATCCCGGAAGACGCGATGGTGCGCTTCGCGGAGCGGCTGCCGGCGCTCGTCAGTCGTCCCTTCAGCCTCCTCCACACGGACCTGCACCGGGACAACGTGATCGTCTCCTACGCCGGTGATCCCCCCTTGATCTGCGTCGACTGGGAGCTGGCGACCTACGGGGACCCGCTGCACGACCTCGCCACGCATTTGGTGCGGATGGAGTATCCCGATCACCAGTGGCCCGCGGTGGTCGAGGCGTGGCGCGAGGCCATGGGACGGCGGCGCCCCAAAGCCGTGCACGGTCTCGACCGCGACCTCAAGCACTACCTGGCCTTCGAGCGCGCCCAGTCCGTCTACCCGGATGTGATGCGGGCCGCCTCCTCGCTCGGTGACTCCTTCGACCAGCAGAGGCTGGACGCCGCGACCCGTGCGGTGCACCGGGCGCTGCTGAAGGCCGAGGCGCCACTGCGGCTCATGAGCGTGCCGGACGAGAGCGAGATCGAGCGCACCCTCTTCCGCTGGAACGAGTCCCACGGAGGCCTGCACAACCGCGACCGGTCGGTCTCGGAGATCGTCTGGGAACGCGACCACCGCGTCCCCCCGCATCCGGAGTTCCCCGCTTCGGCTGTCAGCAAGGCACTGTTCGAGGAGGGGGCGGCGGCCGCGGACCGTGTGTTCAAGGGAACGGCTCATCTCAACACGGCCGTGCGGGTGCCAGAAGTGACGTTTCCCGTCATGGTCCGCCGAAAGGTCGGCGCGGCGAACGCCCGGGAGCGCCGGTTCCTCAATGAGCACGCCGTCCTGGAGGCCATCGAGCGGTCAAACGTTTCCCTGCGGGCCCCGGGGGTGAGTCCGCGGGGGCGCGCTCCGCGGGTGCGTGCCCCGCGCGTGCTGGCCCTGGGCACCAGTGGACTGAAGGAACAGTTCACCATCCATTCGTACGAAGGGTCGGCCGACGAGTTCCGGCCACCGGAGCATCCCGCGGACGGACTCCGGCCGCACGAGGCGGACGACCTCGTGGATCAGTTCCGGGCGCTCACCTTCGTCGACTGCGAGCGGCTGGACCCCGATCTACGGGGATGGGATTTCTACCGGGGCCTTCGCGACGAACTGGTCCGCATGGTGAACCACCTCCCCAAGGCCACCGGTGACTTGGCGCGGGAACTGGGTCTGCCCAACGGCTACCGACTCGGTGAGATCCTGGACCGCCACACCCTGGTCCCGCGTCGGCCCGTGCTGCTGCACGGCGACCTCAACCCGTGGAACCTCGTGCGCCAGGACAACGGCGGCCTGATCCTCATCGACTGGGAGATGGCGATCGTCGGTGACCCGCTGTACGACCTCGTCCGCCACATGCACCTCACCCCCACACGTCCCGAGATCCGCGAGCGGCTGTTCTCGCGCTGGGATCGGCTGCTGCCGGAGGAGTGCACCAAGGGCTGGAGCGAGGACTGGCGCGTGTACCGCTGGATGGAGGTCGTCCGCTCGGCCTACGTGGATCTCGACCGTCTGGTGACCGGCGACAGTCTGGACGCCCCCAACGTCCGCCGGGCAGTGGACAGCTACGCGATGACCTTGGCCGAGGCCACGGCGGCGCTGGGACTGTCGCGGAAACTGACGGCGAATCCCTATCTTGCCCGCGCGCTGCCGCACGGGGACCGTGGAGGCCGACGGACAGCCGGGGTCTCCGCGGACTTCTGACCCTCCGCGGTCGTCCGACTGTCGTCGGCCCCGAGCCGGCGCTCTCTCACATCTACAACACCCCCGAGCCGGCGCGCTCACACCTACAACATCTACGACACCTCCAGCACCACCTTCCCCACCAACCCCCGCCCCTCAATAGCCGCGTGCGCCTGCGCCGCCCGTCCCAGGGGGAACACCTCACCGATCACCGGCCGCAGCCGCCCCGCCGCGGCGGCGGCAAAGACGTCGGACGTGAAGCGCCGCAGGTCTGCGGGGCTGAACTGGACGTCAGCGATGCCGAAGAGCTGGATCCCCCGGCGCGCGGCCTCCTCCGTGTCGAGGGGAGAGAAGCCGCCCGACGCCGCTCCGTGGGCGGAGAACCGGCCGCCGTCGGCCGTCAGGGGCAGGGCGGCGGCTCCCAGGTCGCCGCCCACACCGTCCAGGACGACGTCCGCCCCCTCGACGGCCCCGCCGAGCAGCTTGCGGGCGGCGGACACCCAGTCGTCCCGGGTGGCGTCCACCACGTCGTCCGCCCCCAGGTCCCGTACCAGGTCGAGTTTGGCGTCTCCGCGGGCCACACCGATCACCCGCGCCTCGCGCTCGTGGGCCAGTTGGACCAGCAGCGTGCCCATGCCACCGGAGGCGCCGAGGACCAGTACGCGGTCGGTGGGGCCCACGGCGGTCAGTTCGAGCAGGCCGGTGGCGGTGACGCCGTCGTGGACCAGGGCCGCCGCGCTGCGCAGGTCCAGGGCGTCGGGCACCACCGTCAGCGCCGACACCGCCGCCACGGCCCGCTCCGCATAGCTGCCCGTGACATAGGACGTGACCCGGCGCCCCAGCCACTCGTCGGGAACGCCGGCCCCCAGGGCACCGACGACACCGGACACGCCACCCCCGGGTACGTAGGGCGGAGCGACCCGGAACCATTCCCGGCCCCACCCCGTGCGCACCTGCGTCTCCACGAAGATCGTGTCCACGTACGCCACGTCGATCACGACCTCCCCCGGCCCCGGAACCGGATCGGGAAGCTCCACGGGAACCAGGACCTCGGGACCGCCGAACTCCTTCACCTGCACTGCACGCATCGGAACGCTCCTCAAAGTCGGAAAGAGGTCTGGCCGAACGCCGGACAGTCTTCGACCTGAAGCCTGGTTGAGGTCAAGGAGGGTCAAGGAGGGTCAAAGGAGGTGCCGGGGCGTGCGTAGGCTCGGGGCATGGGTGAGATCGGACTGCGCGAGCGCAAGAAGCAGCGGATGTACCAGGCCGTCTCCGACATCGCGATCGGACTCTTCCTGGAGAAGGGGTTCGACGCCGTGTCCGTCGCGGAGGTGGCCGCCGCCGCCGAGATCTCCAAGCCGACCCTCTTTCGGTACTTCCCGACCAAGGAGGACCTGGTCCTGCACCGGTTCGCCGATCACGAGGACGAATCCGCGCGCGTGGCCGCACGCGGGCCGTCGCCGTTGACGGCGCTGCGCCGCCACTTCCTCGACGGGCTGGAGCGCCGCGATCCCGTCACCGGCCTCAACGACGCCCCGCAGGTCCTGGCCTATCACCGCCTCCTCTATGGGACGCCCTCCCTGGCCGCCGGGATGTTCAGATACCTGGAGCGGTCCGAAGCCGCGCTCGCCGGGGCGCTCGGCGGCGACCTCGGCGCCCGGCTCGCCGCCGCTCAGATCATCGCCGTACAGCGCGTCCTCGCCCTGGAGAACTGGCGGCGGATCGCCGACGGTGAGGCCGTCGAGCAGGTGCGCCCCGACGCGGTCGCCGCGGCCGAGGAGGCGTTCGCACAGCTGGGGGTGGGTCTTCCGCGCTATGCGTAGCCCCTGGGCCTGGGTGACCGACAGAGAGAGCTACCGAGTAAAGAATGTTACTCGGTAACGTTATTCGGTATCCTTGGTCGAGTGACGTCTACCGACCCCGCCCTCGCCCGCTCCCTCACCCATGAACGCGCCCACCACGACGCCTGCCGTGCCGGCCTCGCCGCGATGGTCGACGGCGCCGAGGAGCAGGTCGTCACCGGCGAGGACGTCTCCGCCTCCGGTGCCGACGCCGAAGTCCTCGGCCGGCAACTGCGCGGCCAGGCCAGGGATCTGCGCGAACTCCCCGAAGGCCCGCTGTTCTTCGGCAAGCTGGACTTCGCCCCCGGGGGTGGTGAACACGCCGGGCAGAGCTACCACATCGGCCGCCTGCGCATCACCGAACACCCCGCCGCCCCACCCCTCGTCGTCGACTGGCGTGCCCCCGTCTCACGCGCCTTCTATCAGGCGAGCGCCCGCGATCCGCAGGGTGTGGCCGTGCGCCGGCGCTTCGGCTGGGCGCCGGGGAGCAAGGGGGACTCGGCGGACCTCACCGGTCTGGAGGACGAACACATCGGAGGGGGCCGACCGGAGCGGGACGACCATCGGGACGGGGGCGGCCACCGGGACGGGGACGGCCGCCGGGATCGGGACCATGAAGGCCCCTCGGTTCCGGAGAGCCGCATTCTCACGGGCGAGATCGAGCGCCCCCGTGTCGGCCCCATGCGGGACATCGCCGCGACCATCCAACCCGAGCAGGACCACCTCGTCCGCGGAAACCTCGCCACGTCCGTGTGCGTACAGGGCGCCCCCGGCACCGGCAAGACGGCTGTCGGCCTGCACCGGGCCGCGTACCTCCTCTACACCCACCCCCAGCGCATCCGTCGCGGTGGACTGCTGATCCTCGGCCCCAACCCCACCTTCCTCGCGTACATCGCCGAGGTGCTGCCCGCCCTCGGCGAGAGCGGCGTCCGGCAGTCGACGCTCGGGGACGAGATCGCCCGCCACCCCGTCACGGCGCGCGACGACGAGCGCGCCGCCGCCGTCAAACACGACGCCCGGATGGCGGAGGTCCTGCGCCGGGCCCTGTACGGGAACATCGGCACGTACGCCGACGCCCTCGTCGTGCCCGACGGTTCGTACCGGTGGCGGGTGCCGGCCGATGAACTGAACCGCATCGTGGACGGCGTACGGGCGGAAGAACCCCCGTACGGCATCGGGCGCGAGCGGGTACGGACGCGGGCCGTGCGCCGTCTGCGGGAACAGGCCGAATGGCGCGCCGGACCCCAGACGAACGCCTGGGCGCGGAAGGTCTCCGGGTCCCGGCCGGTCGGCGCGTACGTCGACGCGGTCTGGCCCCGGATGCGGCCCGAGGAGGTCCTCGCCCGGCTCCTCACCGACGCCGAGGCGCTGGCCGGGGCCGCGGACGGGCTGCTGGACGCCGACGAGCAGAAGGCGATCCTGTGGGCCAAGCCGCCCCGCTCGTACAAGTCGGCCCGGTGGTCGGCCGCCGATCTCGTCCTTCTCGACGAGGTCGCCGGGCTCGTCGAACACCCGGAAGGCTACGGCCACGTGGTCGTCGACGAGGCGCAGGACCTGTCGCCGATGGAGTGCCGGGCGATCGCGCGCCGGGCTCCCTTCGGGTCGCTCACGGTGCTCGGGGATCTCGCGCAGGGCACGACACCGTGGGCGGCCCGGGAGTGGGGCGAGTTGCTCGGGCATCTCGGGAAGCCGGATGCGGCCGTGGTGCAGCTGACGATCGGGTTCCGGGTGCCGGAAGCCGTCGTAGGGCTCGCCAACCGGCTGCTGGCACGACTCGACGTGCGCGTACCGCCGGCTCGGTCACTGCGCCGGGACGGGGAGCTGACGGTCCGCGCGGTTGCCGACGCACGGGACGTACTGCCCGCCACCGTCGACGCGGTGCGCGGCGCGCTGGCGCACGAGGGGTCCATCGGCGTCATCGCGGCCGACCCGGACGTCGGGGGAGTGCGCGAGGCGCTGCGCGCCGCCGGGGTCGAGGCCGCGGGGCCCGAGGAACTGGGCGCACGTGTCGCGGTGGTGCCCGCCACTCTCGCCAAGGGACTCGAGTACGACCATGTGGTGGCCGTCGAACCGGCGGCCGTCGCCGAGGCGGAGGCGCGCGGACTGCACCGGCTGTACGTGGTGCTCACCCGGGCCGTGTCGCGACTGGAGGTCGTGCACGCGCGGCCCCTGCCCTGGTGACCCGGCGGCCACCGGGGCAAGGACCGGCCGGGTGACCCGGCGGCCACCACGGCAGGGGCCGCCGGCCGGCCTCAGGAGCGGGTCAGGGGGTGGCCGCCGCCTCCAGGACCGGGATCAACTGTTCCTCCTCGTAGGCGAGATGGGCTTCCAGCTCCTCCGTCAGGCGCACCACCTCGGGGAGTACGCGGGCCGGGTCCGTGAGCCGCTCGCCGACCACCCGGCGCAACTCCTCGACCAGCACCGCGATCCGTTCGTGTTCGACGCGCAGCCGGTCCAGGACCGGGGTGAGGCCGGGGTGGCGGTCGGCGAGGACACGGAAGAGACCGAGGTCCTCGCCGGTGTGGTGCCGGTGCAGGCCCTGGCAGAGGGAGAGGCAGTTGACCCGGAGCTGGGCGCCGAGGGAACTGCCCGAGGCGGCGAACTCCTCTCGGATGAGCGCCAGTTCGCGCCGGAAGGCGTCGTGGATGACCCTCAGCGCCTCGCCCGTCGAGCCCGCGTTGACGTGCGGCGGACCGTCCCGCGGGATCTGGCGGAGCGCGACGACGGGGATCACCCGGTCCGTCTTCGCCTGGTACTGCGCCCATCCCTGATCGGCCTCCACCGCGCGGGCGAAGAGCCGGTCGCGCTCGGCGCCCTTGAGGACGACGGCCTCGGCGTCGTAGGTGAAGACGCCGCTCTCGACCCGCACGCGCGGGTGGGCGACGAGGTTGCGGTACCAGTCCGGGTGCCGGTGCGCGCCCCCGGCGGAGGCGATGACGACGACGCGGTCGCCGCCGTCGGGGTAGTAGCCGACGGGGGTGGTGTGCGGGGTTCCGGTGCGGGCGCCGGTGGTGGTGAGCAGAAGGAGCCGGGCTCCCTCGAAATATCCGCCGACTTTCCCGTGGCGGGCGCGGAACTCGTCGATGATTTGCTGATTGAAGGGGTTGGGCATGCGTCGCTTTCTTTTGTTTTCGGGCAGGGGGAATTGCCGCGGGGCGTTTTGGGGCGCAGCGCGGTAAGGGAATGCGGGAGAGCGCGCGGAATTCCGGAGGAAGCGGACGCGCGGTGAGGTGAAGACGTGACGTCAAGAGGTGACGTCAAGAGGTGACGTGAAGAAGGGGGTGGTCGGGGTGGGCGGGGCTCTACCCCGCCCCGGCCTCACTCGGAGGCCGGGCAACCAACTCGCTCACGGCGCAAGGCCGACCCGGCAGTCATGGGCGCAACGTTAATGCCGTACGCGCGTCGAGGCAATCCCGTATCGAGTGAAATACGGGATTGCCTCGGCGGATTTCCTTGATGTCAGTTGTCGAGAACGGCGATTTCGAGTCGGCCCAGCCGGTCCGGCTCCGCGATCACGTCGATTTCGGTGATCAGACCGTCCGCGATCGTGAAGACGAGTACTACGGAAAGCTGGCCGCGCGGAGCCATCGCCAGGCCGACCGTCCCGTCGACGAGCGCGACCCCGGTGAACGCGGCGCGGCCGGTCGCGGCCATCGCGCCCTTGGCCACGGTGTGGGCCCCGCGGACCACGACGGGTTCGGGGGTGGGGATGACGGCCCGGTCGGCGCGCAGGACCACGTCGGGGTGGAGCAGGGCGACCAGCGCGTCGAAGTTCCCGCCCCGGGTGGCGGCGAGGAACGCGTCGACGACCCGGTGCCGCCGTGCCAGATCCGCCTCGGGCAGCGGTGAGGCGCCCTTGACCCGCCGCCGGGCCCGGCTGGCGAGCTGGCGTACGGCGGCCGGGGACCGTTCGAGCATCGGGCCGATCTCGTCGAAGGGCACGGAGAACATGTCGTGCAGCACGAAGGCGAGCCGTTCGGCGGGCGCCAGCGTGTCGAGTACGACGAGCAGGGCCACGCCCACGGAGTCGGCGAGCACCGCCTCCTCTTCGGGGTCCCGGCCGTCCGCCGGGCCGACGACGGCATCGGCGACCCGTGCGTCGACGTGGACGTCGAGGGACTCCTCACGCTGTCGTTCACGCGTGCGCAGCAGGTTCAGACAGACCCGCGCCACGACCGTGGTCAGCCATCCGGCGAGGTTCTCGACGCCGCTCGTGTCGGCGCGGTCGACGCGCAGCCAGGCCTCCTGGAGGGCGTCGTCGGCCTCGCTCAGCGAGCCGAGCATGCGGTAGGCCACCGCGCGCAGATGGGACCGGTGTTCCTCGAAACGTTCCGCCGCCAACACGTTCTCCCCCACCGTGTCACGTTCCTTCCTCGCCGGGTGTCAGAGCAGTAGACCATCGAGATTGGAGAGGCCATGACGACTTTGACGACACCCATCCTGGTCACCGGCGGCACGGGCACCCTCGGGAGCCATGTCGTCCCGCTGCTGCGGGCGGCCGGTCACGGGGTGCGGATCCTCAGCCGCCACAGCCGTGAGTCCGTGGCGGACCCCGGCATCGAGTACGTCGCGGTCGACCTGCTCACGGGCGAGGGGATCGAGCCCGCGCTGGCAGGGGTGGACACGGTTCTGCACCTCGCGGGAGGCAACAAGGGCGACGACCGGGCGACGCGGAATCTGGTGCGGGCCGCGACGAACGCCGGTGTACGGCACCTCGTGCACATCTCGGTCATCGGCGCGGACACGATGCCGATCGGCTGGTTCAGGACCCAGCTGGCGGCCGAGCGGGAGGTCACCGAGTCCGGCATTCCGTGGACGATGCTGCGCGCGGCCCAGTTCCACGACCTCGTCCTGACGATGGCGGAGAAGATGGCGAAGCTGCCGGTCGTCCCGGTCCCGGGCGGACTGCGGTTCCAGCCGGTGGACTCGCGCGAGGTGGCGGCCCGGCTGGTCGAGCTGACGCTCGGGGACCCGGCCGGTCTCGTCCCCGACCTGGCCGGTCCGACGGTGTATGGCCTCGGCGACCTCGTTCGCGGCTACCTCGAGGCCCACGGCAGGCGCCGCCCGCTGCTCCCGCTGCGGATGCCCGGAAAGGCCGGCCGCGCCTACCGGGCCGGCGACAACCTCTCCCTCGCCGACGCCGACACGGGCAAGCTCACGTGGGAGCGGTTCCTCGCGGAGCGGGTGGGTTGATCGAGGGGGGATCTGCTGAAAGCCCGGCCGCGTTCGCCGGCGATGACGGAAAGGGGGGCTACCCACTCCGGAAAGGGGCGCTACCCATTCCTTTCCACTCTCAACGTATAGCGCACCGGGGGGCTTGCGACAAGGCCCCGGTCGTGCCGCAGAATGGCCGGCCAAGGCCAGTACCTGCGGAAATGGCGGATTCGCGAAGTGCGTGTGCCGGTGTCGGCGTATGGGTTGCGCGGGAATGCCGCACCGCCGGTGGGACCCGCGGTGCGGCCGGCCGAAATCCAATCTCATCGAATGGGCGTTAGATGATTGACGTGATCGTGGTCGGCGGCGGACCGACCGGCTTGATGCTGGCCGGCGAGTTGCGGCTGCACGGCGTGCACGTGGTCGTGCTGGAGAAATTGACCGAGCCGACCAAGGAGTCCCGCGGGCGCGGCCTGCACACGCGCAGCGTCGAGATGATGGATCAGCGCGGTCTGCTGGACCGGTTCCTCGCGATCAGCGAGAAGTTCCAGGTCGGCGGCTTCTTCGGTGGCATCCTCAAGCCGTGGCCGGACAAGTTGGACACGGCTCACCCGTACGGCCTCTCCACCCTGCAACCGGCCACCGAACGGCTGCTCAACGAGCGTGCCCTCGAACTCGGTGCCGAGATCCGGCGCGGCTGCGAAGTGGTCGGGCTGAGCCAGTCCGATGACGGGGCCGGGGCCGGGGCCGGGGTGACCGTCGAACTGGCGGACGGCACGCACCTGCGCTCGCGCTACCTCGTCGGGTGCGACGGTGGCCGCAGCGTGGTGCGCAAGGAGCTCGGCGTCGGTTTCCCCGGCGAGCCCGCCAAGGTCGAGACGCTGCTGGGCGACATGGAGATGACCGAGGATCAGGCGACGGTCGCCGCCGTCGTCGAGGAGGTCCGCAAGACCCAACTGCGGTTCGGCACCATCGCCAACGGGGACGGGACGTACCGCGTCATCGTGCCCGCCGACGGCGTGGCCGAGGACCGTACGACCGCGCCGACGCTCGAGGAGTTCAAGCAGCGGCTGCGGGCCCTCGCGGGCACCGACTTCGGCGTGCACTCGCCGCGCTGGCTGTCCCGGTTCGGCGACGCCACCCGGCAGGCGGAGCGCTACCGGGTCGGCCGCGTGCTGCTGGCCGGCGACGCGGCGCACATCCACCCGCCGACCGGCGGGCAGGGGCTCAACCTCGGCGTGCAGGACGCGTTCAACCTCGGCTGGAAGCTGGCCGCCGCGGTCAACGGGTGGGCACCGGAGGGGCTGCTGGACAGCTACCACGCCGAACGGCACCCGGTGGGCGCCCGTGTGCTGGACAACACCCGCGCGCAGATCACGCTGCTGGGGACCGATCCGGGTGCGACCGCGCTGCGGGAGCTGCTGTCGAAGCTGATGGACTTCGAGGAGGTGAACCGGTACGTGACCGGGATGATCACCGCGGTCGGGGTCCGCTACGACTTCGGCGAGGGCCATGAACTGCTCGGCCGACGGCTGCGGGACGTGGGGCTGAAGCGGGGGCGCCTCTACGAGCTGATGCACGGTGGCCGCGGGCTGCTGCTCGACCAGACCGGCCGGCTCTCGGTGGCGGGCTGGGCGGACCGGGTCGACCACGTCGTCGACGTCAGCGAGGAACTCGACGCGCCCGCGGTGCTGCTGCGGCCGGACGGCCATGTGGTGTGGGTCGGTGAAGACCAGCAGGATCTGGTCGGCCGGCTGCCCAAGTGGTTCGGCGCTGCCGTCGGCTGAGCGCGCGGGGGCCCCTTCGTGGCGCGGCCCGCAGACACCCCCTTCGTGGCGTAGCGCACTTTTGCAAGCGGGTGCTTGCAATTGTTAGCGGAAGTGCGGCAAGGTGGAGGCATGGCATCGCTCAACGTCGGCAATCTCGGTGAGTACCTGCGCGAGCAGCGGCGCAACGCGCAGCTGTCGCTGCGGCAGCTCGCCGATGCCGCCGGGGTGTCCAACCCGTATCTGAGCCAGATCGAGCGCGGGCTGCGCAAGCCGAGCGCGGAGGTGTTGCAGCAGGTCGCGAAGGCGCTGCGGATCTCCGCCGAGACGCTGTACGTGCGAGCCGGCATCCTCGACGCCGAGCGGGACCGGGACGAGGTGGAGACACGTGCCGTCATCCTCGCCGATCCCACGCTGAACGAGCGGCAGAAGCAGGTGCTGCTCCAGATCTACGAGTCCTTCCGCAAGGAGAACGGATTCGAGATCACGCCGGACCTGGCTCAGGGCATGGCCCAGAACGTGACCCGGGAGATGGCGCAGGACGAGGCACAGGGCATGGCAGAGAACATATCGGGCACCCAGCAAGCGCCGGACACCGCCGTCCGGGGCCCCCGCACGGCCGACGGCAGCGATGCCGATCCGCAGCAGACCGCCAGTTGACGAGAACGACGGGCAACACCGCCGGCCCCCACGCGGGCCTGCCGGTCTCGCCGCGGAACACCAAAACCCTCAGCTGAAAGCGACCGGAGGACCATCACCATGGCCATCACCGACGACATCCGCAAGGCCGCCACGGACCCCACCCCGCTGTACTTCCTGGCCGGCACCGCCGACCTGGCCGTCCAGCAGGCGAAGAAGGTCCCCGGCCTCGTGGAGCAGATCCGCACCGAGGCCCCGGCGCGGATCGAGACCGTGAAGAACATCGACGCGAACACCGTCCAGGAGAAGGCCGCCACCCGCGCGAAGGAAGCGCAGGAGACCATCCAGGCCAAGGTGACGGAGTTCATCAGCACCCTCGACACCGACCTGAAGAAGCTCGGTGAGTCCGCTCAGGACTTCGCCCTGCGCGGTGTCGGCGTCGCCGCCGAGTACGCCGTGAAGGCGAAGGAGACGTACGAGAAGGTCGCCGAGCACGGCGAGCAGACCGTGAAGACCTGGCGTGGCGAGGCCGCCGAGGAGATCGAGGAACTGGCCATCGCCGTCGAGCCGAAGGGCGAGCCGGTCGAGGTCAAGTCCGAGGAGAAGCCGGCCGCGACCGCCTCCGTGCCCGCTCCGGCCAAGAAGCCCGTGGCGAAGAAGGCCCCGGCGCGCAAGGTCACCGCCAAGAAGCCGACGCCGCCCGTGAAGTAGCCGCCCGTGAAGTAGGAGACGACGAGACTCTTCGTCTCAGGACTACGGATCAGGCCGAACGGTCGCGCCGAAGGGTCGCGCCGAACGGTCGGGCCGAAGGGTAGGACGACGGGCCGGGCACTCTCAGAGTTCCCGGCCCGTTCTGCGGGTACGGTGGCCGTAGAGATGAATCGACTCGGGCGGTGGGCATAGTGCTGTTGACGGCATTCGGCGGCTTCTTGTCGCTGATCTTCCTTGCCATGCTGGTGCTCGCCGTGGTGGCACTGGTGATGGCCGCGGTGGCCCGCGAAGACGCGTACCGCGCGGCCGACAAGCAGAACAAGATGTTCTGGCTGATCATCCTGGGCATCACGGTGGCCGTGAACCTGCTGGTCCCGATCATCTTCCTGCAGATCGCGGGGCTGGTCGCCACGATCGTCTTCTTCGTGGACGTACGCCCCGCGCTGCGTCAGGTCTCCGGCGGTGGCCGGGGCCGCGGCGGAAGCAGCAGCGACGGCCCGTACGGCCCCTACAACGGCGGCCGCTGACCGCCGGAGGCGCAGGACCGGCCCTCCGGCGGACAGACACTCGGCCACTGGCGGTCAGTCCTGCGGGTCCGACGGTTACGCAGGCCGGGCCGTCGGGCGGGCCCGACCGCCACGCGGTCGTACGGCGGTTACGGCGTCCGGTCCAGCAGGAGTACCGCGACGTCGTCCGTCAGCTCTCCGCCGTTGAGGTCCCTGACCTCGTTCACCGTCGCCCGCAGCAGCTCCTCGCCCGCCAGGCCCTCGGCGAGCCGGCGGCGGACCAGGTCCACCATGCCGTCCTGGCCCAGCCGCTCCTTGCCCTCGCCGATGTGACCCTCGATCAGGCCGTCGGTGTAGAGCATCAGACTCCACTCGCCGCCCAGCTCCACCTGCTGGCGCGGCCAGCGGGCACCGGGCAGCAGGCCGAGCGCCGGGCCACCGTTCTCGTACGGCAGCAGCTCGGCGGGCCGGCCGGGGCGGGAGACCAGCGGGGACGGGTGGCCCGCCAGGCAGAGCCCGGCGCGGCGCCCGTCCGGTGCGATGTCCACCGTGCACAGCGTCGCGAAGATCTCGTCGTTCTCGCGCTCGTGCTCCAGGACCTGCTGGAGAGTGGACAGGAGTTCGTCGCCGCACAGGCCCGCGAACGTCAGCGCCCGCCAGGCGATGCGCAGCTCCACGCCGAGCGCGGCCTCGTCGGGCCCGTGCCCGCAGACGTCGCCGATCATGGCGTGCACCGTGCCGTCGGGCGTACGGACGGTGTCGTAGAAGTCGCCGCCGAGCAGGGCGCGGGAGCGCCCGGGGCGGTAGCGCGCGGCGAAGCGGAGCGAGGAGCCTTCCAGAAGAGGGGTCGGCAGCAGGCCGCGCTCCAGGCGGGCGTTCTCCTGGGCACGCAGCCGGGACTCGGTGAGTCGCCGCTCGGCCTTGTCGGAACGTTTCCGCTCCACCGCGTACCGGATCGCGCGGCTCAGCAGCCGGCCGTCCAGCTCGTCGCGGAACAGATAGTCCTGGGCGCCGACGCGCACCGCCTCCGCGCCCCGCTCGGCGTCGCCGGAGGCGGTGAGCGCGAGGACGGCGTGCCGGGGCGCGAGCCGCAGCACGTGCTTGAGCGTCGTCAGCTCGTCGTCGCTCACGGTGGCCGCCCGGCCGGGGGCGGGCAGCGCGAGGTCGAGCAGGATGCAGTGGACGTCGTCGGTGAGCAGCCGCTCGGCCTCGGTGAGGTTGCGGGCGGTACGGATGCGGATCGGCTTGCCGGCCGCGTCGAGCATCTCGGGCACGCTGAGCGAACCCGCCGGGTCGTCCTCGATGACCAGCAGGGTCAGGTTGGTGGTGCTGTCGACCGGGGTCGTGGCGGCATGGGGCGCCGGTACTGCCCCGGCCGGGCCGCCGGTCGCTTCTCCGGATGGGCCGCCGGGTGAGAACGCGCCTTGAGCCTGACCGCTCTCCGCGGCCGGGATCGCTCTCTGCCGCGGTATGGGTACGGGCATCGTGTGGGTTCCTTCCCTCCCCCCGAGGGCGTGGTGGGGCGAAGGTCCTCGACCCACCGACGGGGACCATAGCGGTAGCGGACGCCGCAACGGAATGGTGTGCGTCGCGGTGTCCGGCAGGCGGCCACCGTCATATGCCGCATCCTGTACCGCACTTGGACAGGATGCGGTTGTGCCCGGGATGACGAACGTCACGTCCGCGAGGTTGCGGCGATGTACAACCGTGGGGTGGGTCACGTGCGGTGCATCACGACGGGCAGGGCGCTTTTCCAGGGTTGATGGTGATTTGGCCGCCCAGGCCGATCGGTCGGCCCGATCCGCTCCGGCTCCGTGCGCCCCGGCTCCGTAGGCTCCGCCCGGTCACGCGTCCGGCCGTACGACCCCCAGTATCGGCATGGACCCGGCCCCCGCGATCGTCACCGTCCGGCCTGGCCGCGGTGCGTGCACGATCGCGCCGTCGCCGATGTACATCGCGACATGGCTGGCGTCGTCGAAGTAGATGATCAGGTCGCCGGGGCGCATGTCCTTGACGTCGACGTGGGGGAGCTGCTTCCACTGCTCCTGCGAGGTGCGTGGAATGCCGTGGCCGGCGGCGGCCCAGGCCTGTGAGGTCAGCCCCGAGCAGTCGTACGAGCCCGGGCCCTCGGCGCCCCACTCGTACGGTTTGCCGATCTGGTCGGTGGCGAACTTCACCGCCTTCTTGCCCTGCTCGGACGCCTTGCCGCTGATCTCGGCGAGGACGCCGGAACTCAGCCAGGCCGTCTGGGCCTTGTACGCGGCCTCCTCCTCGAGCTTCGCCAGCCGCTCCTTCTCCTTCTTCTCAAGCTGGGACTCCAGCTTCTCGGCGGCGGCGATCTGCTTCTTGATCTCCTTCTGCGCCGTGGCCTTGGCCTGGCGATTGGCCTCCAGCTTCTGCCACTGCGCGGAGGCGTCCTTCGCGTACTGCTCCAGGTCCTGCTGTGTACGGGCCATCTCGGCGAGCAGCCCCTTGGTCGCGTGCTCGCCCTGGAGCACCCGCCCGGCGCCGTCCAGGTACTGCTGGGGGTTGTCGCTCAGCCACAGCCGCAGCTCGGGCGGCAGGCCGCCGCCCCGGTACTGTGCGCGGGCCGCGGCGCCCGCGCGGTCCTTCAACTCGTCCAGCTTCTCCTGACCCTTGACGATCTCGCGGGCCATGTCGACGATCTCGGCCGACTGCTGCTTGGCCTTCTCCTCGGCGGCGTTGTACGCGTCCGTGGCGACCGCCGCGTCGTGGTAGAGATCGTCCAGCTTCTTCCGGATCGCCTCAAGGTCCTTGCCGGCCGGAGAGGTTGTCGGTGTCGGAGTCGGTGCCGGAGTCGGTGTTCGCGTCGGCGCTGGTGCCGGGCTCGCGTACGCCACACCCGGTGCTGACAGCACCGCGCAGGCGCAGGCCACAACCATGGCCGCCGTGGTCAGGCTCCGCTTGCCGGATCCCATTGCTCCGCCCCCAAACTGATTTACCGTCAGTAACTTACGGACGCCTGGGGGATCGTGCCATGTCGGCGCGCAATGCGACAGAGATGGGCAAGAACTCCCCTCCCCCCGGCCCGTCTCCGCGAAACGATCTCCCCGCCTGTGTGACGAGCCAGTCACGGATTTCGTTCCGTGCAGCTCACGGGCGTGCGGTGGCCACCCCGCCACCGACGAAGCACGCCCGCGCGACCCCCGGCGTCAACCGCCCGCGCGACACTCCGGCCTCGCACACCCGTGTGTCCCGGTTCGTCGCACCCCAGCCTTCAACGCCTGTGCCTCGCCCGGGTGTCCGATGCAAGTGCGGCGCTTGACGCCCGTGCGTCATCCGGATGTCGCACACCTGTCCCCCGCCCCCGCCCCCCGCGATTACGCGAAGGGCCCGCGGGGTGCCAACGCCTCCCAGCGCACCGTGACTTCGCCCTGGCGCCAGCGGGATATTCCGTCCGTCACCGGCCAGTCCGCCGTCAGGTCGCGGACCGTGCGTATCCAGCGCTGCCGCGCGCCGTACGAGGCGTAGGGCGCGGCGGCGGCCCAGGCGCGGTCGAAGTCGCGAAGGAACGCGTGCACCGGCTCGCCCGGGATGTTGCGGTGGATCAGGGCCTTGGGCAGGCGCTCGGCGAGGTCGGACGGGCGGTCCAGGGAGCCCAGACGGGTGGCGAAGGTGACCGTGCGCGGGCCCTCGGGGCCCAGGGCGACCCAGACGTGCCGACGGCCGATCTCGTCGCAGGTGCCCTCGACGAGCAGCCCGCCCCGGGAGCCGGGGCCCGCCGGTGCGAGGCGCCCGCACAGGCGCTGCCAGACCTCTGCGACCTGCTCCTCGTCGTACTGGCGCAGCACGTTCGCCGCGCGGATGAGCGAGGGGCTGCCCGGCACCGGAACCTCGAAGCCGCCGTGCCGGAAGACGAGTCCCTCGCGCTCGTACGGCCGGGCCGCCGCGACCCTCGCCGGTTCGATCTCCACGCCCACCACGCGGGTGCGGTGGGCGGCCCTGCGCAGGCGGGTCAGCAGCTCGACCGCGGTCCAGGGAGCCGCCCCGTATCCGAGGTCGACCGCCACCGGGTCGGCGCTTCTGCGCAGCTCGGCGCCGTGGGTGGCCGCGATCCAGCGGTCCATGCGGCGCAGTCGGTTGGGGTTGGTGGTCCCGCGCGTCACCGTACCCACGGGGCGGGACGCGGCGCGGGTTGTCATGCGTACGAGAGTAGGCGGCCGGGAGGAAGCCCGTGCGGGCCTGTGGACAACCTCCGGCAGCCCTCCGTCGGCCTGTGGAAAAGAGTCGACCTGTGGAAAAGAAGGGAAGAGAGCCGCGCACGCAGCTCGCCCTCGAACGGTTGAGCGACTCTCGGTAATGATTCAGCAAAGGGGTGCGCGAAGGAAATGGAGCGGGCCGCTCCGGCGTTGCCCCTCTTTGGAGGGTGCCGTGCGTCCTCCGACCGGCATGCCCGCAGCGAGGAGGAACGCCACGTGAGCCAGTACGTCAGCAGGCTCGGGCGACGCTCCCCGGCGGCGCCCTCACGGCTCAGGCTGCACCGCAGGCCCCGTCGCGTCGCGATGCTCTCCGTCCACACCTCGCCGCTGCACCAGCCCGGCACCGGCGACGCCGGCGGCATGAACGTCTACATCGTGGAGCTCGCCCAGCGCCTCGCCGCGATCAACATCGAGGTCGAGATCTTCACCCGGGCCACCACGGCCGCCCTCCGGCCGGCCGTCGAACTGGCCCCCGGCGTCCTCGTCCGGCACGTCGACGCGGGCCCGTACGAGGGTCTCGCCAAGGAGGACCTGCCCGCCCAGCTGTGTGCCTTCACGCACGGCGTCATGCAGGCCTGGGCCGGGCACCGACCCGGCTACTACGACCTCGTGCACTCGCACTACTGGCTCTCCGGCCACGTCGGCTGGCTCGCCGCCGAACGCTGGGGCGCGCCCCTGGTGCACGCGATGCACACCATGGCCAAGGTCAAGAACGCCGCGCTCGCCGAGGGCGACACCCCCGAGCCCGCCGCCCGCGTCATCGGCGAGACCCAGATCGTGCGCGCCGCCGACCGTCTCATCGCCAACACCTCCGAAGAGGCCGACGAGCTCGTCCGCCACTACGAGGCCGAGCCCGGCAAGGTCGCCGTCGTCCACCCGGGCGTCAACCTCGACCGCTTCCGCCCGGCCGACGGCCGCGCCGCCGCCCGCGCCCGCCTCGGGCTCCCGCAGGACGCGCTGATCCCGCTCTTCGCGGGCCGCATACAGCCCCTGAAGGCCCCCGACGTGCTGCTGCGCGCGGTCGCCGTCCTCCTGGACGAGCGCCCCGAGCTGCGCGGCAACATCGTCGTCCCCGTGGTGGGCGGCCCCAGCGGTACCGGTCTCGCCAAGCCCGAGGGGCTGCAGAAGCTCGCCGCCCGGCTCGGGATCGCCGATGTCGTGCGCTTCAGGCCGCCCGTCGACCAGGAGCAGCTCGCGGACTGGTTCCGGGCCGCGTCGGTGCTGGTCATGCCCTCCTACAGCGAGTCCTTCGGGCTGGTCGCCATCGAGGCGCAGGCGGCCGGTACGCCGGTGCTGGCGGCCGAGGTCGGCGGGCTGCCCGTCGCCGTGCGTCACCAGGAGACCGGATTCCTGATCCCGGGGCACGATCCCGTCGCCTACGCGCGCGTGCTGCGCGATTTCGCCGACGACCAGGCGCTGTCGGCCCGGATGGGCGAGGCCGCCGCCCGGCACGCGCAGCGCTTCGGCTGGGACACCGCGGCCGCCGCCACGGCGGACGTGTACACGGCGGCCGTACAGGCCCACCGCCGCAAGGTCCGCGCCCACCAGGGCTGACGCGCGCACCGCCCGAGGGCCGGTCCGTCGGACGCCTGACGTACGCTCCCTCCATGGCTGACGCAGCGTCGATCATCGAACAGGTCCTCACTGAGGCCGAGCTGGAGTGGGAGAGTCCCAAGGCGGGCTCGTACGTCGTGAAACTGCCCGGCACCCGCAAGCTCTCGACGACCGTCTCGCTGATCGTCGGCAAGCACTCCCTGTCGCTGAACGCCTTCGTGATCCGCCACCCCGACGAGAACCGGGAAGGCGTCCACCGCTGGCTCCTGGAGCGCAATCTCAAGCTCTATGGCGTGAGTTACGCGGTCGATCCCCTGGGGGACGTGTATCTGGTCGGCAAACTGCCGCTCGTCGCGGTCACACCGGACGAGATCGACCGGCTGCTCGGCTCGGTCCTGGAGGCCGCCGACGGCGCTTTCAACACTCTCCTTGAGCTCGGTTTCGCCTCCGCGATCCGCAAGGAGTACGCCTGGCGGGTGTCCCGCGGCGAATCGACCCGCAATCTGGATGCGTTCACCCACCTGACTCAGCGTCCCGTGGGCTGAATTCCAGGTCCAGTCCAACTAAGTAGTGCATGACCCCTTCCGGGCCGGGGGTCTCAGTGGCATGCTCACCGCCGACGCAGATCTGAACGTCATTCACATCCATGGATGCCATGGAATGCGACGGAAGGCGGGCGGGTATGAGCAAGGAGTACGTGAGCATCACCAGACGGGGCCTGCTCGGCAGTGCCGTAGCCGTGGCGGCCGCCACGGTGACCGGCGGACCGGCGACGGCCGCGACCGCTGTCGCACGCCCCCATGACCCAGGCCAAGTTCCCGCCGTCTGGCGGGAGTTCACCCGCACCCCCTTCACCCACCCGCAGATCCCGTACGTCGGCAGGGCCGGCTACGGGGGCGGGTCGGCGCGCTTCCCCCGCCGCCCCGTCGTGGCCGACGTCCGCGCCTACGGCGCCGTCGCGGACGACGGCACCACGGACTGCGCGCCCGCGATCAACCGTGCCATCGCCGCTGCCGGAAGGGCCGGCGGTGGCACGGTGCTCATCCCGCCCGGCACCTTCCGCATCGACGGCCTGATCCGCATCGGCCACTCGAACGTCGTGCTGCGCGGCGCCGGCAGCGACCGTACGAAGCTGTACGCGACCAAGAACCTCACCGAGTTGATCGGCGTCTACGGCTCCCGCTACGGCGGCGACAAGTCGTCCTGGTCCTGGGCGGGCGGCCTCATCTGGCTCGCTCCCACGGCCCGTTGGGACTCCCTCGTCGCCGCCATCAAGGACAAGGCCTGGCCGTTCGAGGGCTGGACCGGCAACAAGCGCGACGAGTGGGGGACCCTGACGACCGTCGCCCCCGCCACCCGCGGCTCCTGGTCGGTGACGGTCGCCGACCCCCGCCCGCTGAAGCCGGGCCGGCTCGTCCTCCTGCGGCTCGCCGACGACGCCGGTCACACCCTCCTGGAGCACATGGCGGGCGGCGGCCCGGGTCCCGAGGCGTACTACTGGGACGACAAGACCAAGCTCACGAGTTACGTCCCCTACGAGTGGCCCGTACGCATCGCGCGTGTGCGGGGCAAAAGGGTCACCCTGGAGCGCCCGCTGCCGCTCGACGTACGGCCCGAGTGGGACCCGCGTCTGACCACCCATGTCGAGCCGCTGACCGGCTCGGGCGTCGAAGGCCTCACCCTGGAGGCCGTCGAGACGCCCCAGTCCCCGCATCTCCTCGACAAGGGCTACAACGGGGTCGTCCTCCAGTGCGCGTACGACTGCTGGGTCGACGACGTGACGGTCCGCCACGTCGACAACGGCTTCGGCCTGGTCGCGGCCTCCGCCTGCACTCTGCGCCGCACCCGTGTGGCGGGCCGCGGCTCGCACCACCCGTACTTCTGCCGCGAGGGCTCGCACGACAACCTTGTCGAGGACTTCACCATCGAACAGCGCACGGTCCCGGCCCCGCCGAACACCCAGCTCCACGGCATCAACGTGGAAGGCCTCTCCTCCTACAACGTCTGGTCGCGCGGCGACCTCCGGATGGGCACCTTCGACTCCCACCGGGGCCTGCCCTTCGCCAACGTCCGGACCGACATCACCGTCGACAACAACGGCCGCCACGGCGGCGACGCGAGCGCCGGTCCGCTCTTCGGCGCCCGCTTCACCCACTGGAACGTACGGGTCACGAACGGCCGCGCGGGGTTGATGAAGATCGACGGTCTGGCGCCCTACTCCGCCACCGTCGGCCTCAACGAGGTGACCGAGTTCGACCAGATCGACGTCCCCGACTTCACCGGCGACCCGCACTCCCGTCTGGAGCTGTACGGGACCACGGACGTCGTGCGCCCACGCAATCTGTACGAGGCCCAGCGGGACCTCTGATTCAGCCGAGCGCGTCGTACCCGACGAAGGTGAACATCCGCTCCCCGGACGGCAGCGGCCGGGGCTCACCGGCGTACCGGTGGGCCCCGACACCGAATCCGAGCGCGGGGTCCGAGACCCACAGCCGCTCGAACCCGCGCTCCTCCAGCCAGCCGCAGACGCGCGGGACGAGGTCCGGTGCCTTGCGGTGCCGGGTCCACACGAGCGTGCCGCCCGGCCCGCACAGCAGTGCGCAGAAGCCGGCGGTGCGCTCGACGTCCTCGTCGGTGAGATTGCCGAGGACACCGCAGAGCAGGACGAGGCCGGCCGGGACGAGGTCCTGGTAGTGATCGGTCGACGCGGCGTCCCCGACGACGACCTCGACCCCCGACAGCCCCGCGGCCCCGGCCGCGCGCGCCGCCACCTCGGCGTTGCGCCCGTCCAGCTCGACGAGCCGCGCGCGGACATCGCTCCGGCGGGGGTGCCCGGCGAGCACGCCGATCAGATCGCGGCCCTGCCCGGCGCAGACGCTGACGGCCGTGAGGGGCCCCGGCGGAGCCTCGTCGAGGGCGAGCCGGACGCGTTCCTGGACGAGGGCCAGTCGCCGGCCGAGGTAGGAGTCGGGAGTGTCGTACGCGTCGTGCCACGTATGCCAGTCCATGCGCGGAGCGTACCCACGGGGGTCACGCCGGCCCCGAGCGCGCGTAGCGCCCCGGAGTCACCCCGACCAACTTCTTGAAGTGCCGGTTGAGATGGGACTGGTCGTAGAAGCCGGTCGCCGACGCCACCTCGCCCGGCGGGCGGCCGTCGAGGAGGAGACGGCGGGCCCGGTCGACCCGGCGGGACATCAGGTACTGGTGGGGTGCGATGCCGTAGGCGCCGCTGAACGCCCTTACCAGATGGGCGGGATGGGCGTGCACGAGCCGGGCTGCCTCGTCGAGGCCGATGCCCTGGGTGAGGTGTCCGTCGAGGAGTTCGCGCAGGGTGCGGGCGAGGGTGGGGGAGTTGCGCGGGGCGGCGGCGGGAGTGCCGGGCCGCAGATGCGTGCGCAGCCGCTCGGCGATGAGCGTCAGTCTGCTCTCGGCCTCCAGTTCGTCACCGGGGTGACCGAGCGCGGTGTGCAACTGGCCGACGCGCAGCCGCAGCACGGGGTCACGCAGGTCGGGCCCGTCCACCGCGGACCCGATGAGGTCCTCGCCCAGGTGCGTGCCGTCGAGATAGACGACGCGCTTGCGGAAGCCGTGCGCGGTGACCGGGGAGCCGTTGTGCGGGACGTGCGGCGGCAGCAGGGACACCGTGTCGTGCGGGGTGCCGTGCTCGTGCCGGTCGAGGTCGTACCGTACGGCCCCGTCGTCGACGATGAGCAGCGTCCAGGCCTCGTGCACGTGCATCGGATAGGCGTACTCGGTGAAGTGGGCGTGGAAGACCTCCGTGACACCCGGAACACGCGGGCGCCAGGCGGAGACCTCCGGCTGAGCGGCCATGCAAAGAACGTACAAGACGGCGTCGTACGGCGGTCGGCACTCTCGACGTATGAACAGCGAACCGATCCGCTTCGACACGAAGATCGTCGTCCTGCTGCGGGACGACCTTGAGCCCTGGCAGCGTCTGAACGTCACGTCCTTCCTGGTCAGCGGCCTGGGTACGCAGGTCCCCGAGGTGATCGGGGAGCCGTACGAGGACGCGGACGGGGTGCCGTATCTGCCGATGTTCCGCCAGCCTGTGCTGGTCTTCGAGGGGACGAAGGAGGTCCTTGTGGCGGCACATGGCAGGGCGCTCAGCCGTGCGCTGCCCCGGGCCGTCTTCACGTCGGATCTCTTCGGCACCGGCAACGACCGGGACAACCGGGCGGCGGTGCGGGCTGTCGCCACGGCTGGGCTGGATGTGGTGGGGCTGGCTGTGTACGGGCCTCGGAACGCGGTGGACAAGGTGGTGAAGGGGGCGCGGATGCATCCGTGAGGTCCGGCGACGGCGAGGCCGTGGGCCGTACTCGGTGTGCCGGGACGGTCTTCGCCCCGTACCCGGCGGCGTCAGGCCGCGCTGACCTCGGGCTCGGCGACTGCCGGGCCGGCCTCCACCGCCGGTTCCTCCGTGGGCAGCCGCCGCATCAACAGGCCGTACCCGAGCCCGGCCACCGTGCCCACCAGCGCGCACAGCCCCCACAGCCACTCGGCTCCGAACCGGTCGATGACCACGCCGGACATCAGGGGAGCGATCAGCGCGGCGAGTGACCAGGAGAGGGTGTACATGCCCTGGTAGCGGCCCCGGCCGTGGGTCGGGGAGAGCTGGACGACCAGGCCCGTCTGGGTGGGCGCGTTGACGATCTCGGCCAGGGTCCACACGCACACGGTGAGCGCGAAGACGCCGACCGACCCGGCGAAGGCGGTGAGCCCGAAGCCGTACCCGGCGAGGACCGAGGAGATCACGAGCAGCCGGCGCGGATCCCGGTGCTGGATGAAACGGGTGACCGGGATCTGCAGCGCGACGATGAGGACGCCGTTGACGGCGATCGCCATGCCGTAGTCGGCGGGTGTGAAGCCCGCTTCGCCCATCGCGACGGGGAGTCCCACGGAGCCCTGCTGGAAGACCAGGGCGACGAGGAAGGACAGCCCGACGACGCTCATGAAGCGCCGGTCGCGCAGCACGGTCCCGAGGCCGACGTCGTCCGCGGCCTCCTTGGCCGACTGGGCCGGCCGGGACTCCGGCAGCTTCGCGAAGACGACCAGCGCGCAGACGAGGGTCATGCCGGCCTCGATGAGGAAGCCCGCGAGGTAGCTGAACTCGGCGATGAAACCGGCGGCCATGGAGGAGACCGCGAAGCCGAGGTTGATCGCCCAGTAGTTGAGGGAGAACGCTCGGACGCGGTCCTCGGGCCGCACGATGTCGGCCATCATCGCCTGGACGGCGGGCCGGGAGGCGTTGCTGGCCATCCCGACCAGGAAGGCGACCGCGGCGATGCTCACCGGGTCGTGCATAAAGCCGAGCAGCGCGACGGACGCGGCCGTCGAGGTCTGCGCGACGAGGAGCGTGGGCCGCCGCCCGAGCCGGTCGGTCATCACGCCCGCGCCGAGTGAGGACACGACGCCGCCGAGGCCGTGGAGGGACGCCACCAGACCCGCGTACGAGGCGGAGTAGCCGCGGTCGAGCGTCAGGTACAAAGCCATGAAAGTGGCGACAAAAGCGCCAAGTCGGTTGACCAGGGTGCTGGTCCACAGCCACCAGAACTCGCGGGGGAGCCCCGAGACGGTCTCTCGGGCGGCGCGTCGCATGACGGCGAGTGGCATCGGTCGTCCCCCACGGATGTAAGCGGCTCATGTACTGATGGCAACTTACGAGCAAGGGGTCTGCGGGAGCCACTCAATTAACAGATGCCGTCAACTGTCCGCCTTCCGGGCAGGGGCGCGAGGGGACGAAGGCTTCCATTACGCTCGGACGTATGGCCGACGCACCGTACAAGCTGATCCTCCTCCGCCACGGCGAGAGCGAATGGAACGCGAAGAACCTGTTCACCGGATGGGTGGACGTCAATCTCAACGAGAAGGGCGAGAAGGAGGCAGTCCGCGGCGGTGAGCTGCTGGAGGACGCCGGCCTGCTGCCCGACGTCGTGCACACCTCGCTCCAGAAGCGCGCGATCCGCACCGCCCAGCTCGCGCTGGAGGCCGCCGACCGCCACTGGATCCCCGTCCACCGCTCCTGGCGCCTGAACGAGCGGCACTACGGCGCGCTCCAGGGCAAGGACAAGGCCCAGACCCTCGCCGAGTTCGGCGAGGAGCAGTTCATGCTGTGGCGCCGCTCGTACGACACCCCGCCGCCGCCCCTCGCCGACGACAGCGAGTTCTCGCAGGCGAACGACCCGCGCTACGCGTCGATCCCGCCGGAGCTGCGCCCCCGCACGGAGTGCCTGAAGGACGTCGTCCTCCGCATGCTGCCGTACTGGTACGACGGCATCGTCCCCGACCTCCTCGCCGGCCGCACGGTCCTGGTCGCCGCCCACGGCAACTCGCTGCGCGCTCTCGTCAAGCACCTCGACGGCATCTCCGACGCCGACATCGCGGGCCTGAACATCCCGACCGGCATCCCGCTCGCCTACGAGCTCGACGCCGACTTCAAGCCGCTCAACCCTGGCGGCACGTACCTCGACCCGGAGGCGGCCGCGGCCGCGATCGAGGCGGTCAAGAACCAGGGCAAGAAGAAGTAACTCCGACTGATCAAGCCCCCTACCTGCGGGTTCTCCGCTGGTAGGGGGCTTTTCGGTGGCCTTGGGCCGTCTCTGAGCCGTCTGCTGCTTGACCGGGCCGTCAGGGCTTGAGGAATTCCGGCTCTGGCTGTGCCCTCACCTCTGCCTGTGCTCCCACATCGCGGAGAGCCGCGACCGCCGCCTCTGCGTCCTCCTGAAGCACGCCGTCGAGAATCGTTGCGGGAACCTGCGCTGCCAGAACCTTGCTGCGCCAGAGGCTCAGTCCCGTCAGTCGACGTACGACTTGGGCGACGTCCAGCACACGGGTGCCAGGGTCGGTGAGCAGCACGTCATGAGGCACGTCGTCGCACACCAATAAGAAGTACTCCGTCATTGCTCTCCCCGTCTCTCTCTGGCCCGGAGAGTACGAGCCCTCAGCCGCCATGTCGCCTCAATTGGACCCCTCGAAGACAGTGGCCACAGCCTTGCGAGTGCGCTCCTGGCTGGACGGCATGAGGTGCGCGTACACGCGGAGCGTCAAACCAGGGTCGGAGTGGCCGAGGTACTCGGCGAGGGCCTTGATGTTCTCCCCGGCGTCCAGGAGCACCGAGGCGTAGAAGTGGCGGAGCGCATGCATGCCGTTCTCGCGGGACTCGGCGTACGGCTGTCCTCGCTCGGGGTGCGGGATCACCCCGGTACCGGCGAGCGCCCGCTTCCACACCTCCTCGTTGAGGGAGGTACGCCAGACGTGGCCCCCGCGCGGTCCGGTGAAGATCAGCCGCTTGGTCACCGGTGGCCCGTCCGCGACCTTCCACGGCAACGTGATCTCGACCGGTGGGAACTCCTTCATGTGGGCGCGGAGGGCGTCAGCGACTGGACCAGGAAGCGGCACATCCCAGAGCTTGCCGCCCTTGGGCGGGGCGAACACCGCCTTGCTCCGGCTCAGCTTGAGCTGCTGGACCACGTGGAGCGTGTCCGGCTCGAAGTCGATCGCGTCGACGGCCACGCCGAGAATCTCGCCCTGTCGGAGCCCGCAGCCGGCGCCCAGGTCGGTCATCGCTTGGAAGAAGCGTCCAGGCATGGCCGCGCGAACAGCGAAGACCCGTTCCGGCGTCCACGGGATCACGCGCTTCGTGTCGACGGTCGGCGGCCGGACCGAGCGAGCCGCACACGGGTTGCGGGGGAGATGCCCGTCATCCACGGCCGCGCTCAGGGCGGCGCGCACATTGGAGTAGATCGTCCGGGCGTACGAGCCCCGGATGCCGTTCTCCTGAAGCTGCCGCACCCAGTCCCGGATGTGGGCAGGCTGGAAGGACCCGAGCGGGCGCGAACCCAGGTACGGGAAGGCGTGCAGTCGAAGCTGCGACTCCATCGAGGCCTGAGTGTTCGGGTCAGCCCCTTGGGTCGCAACCCAGCTTTCGGCGTACTGAAGGAAGGTGATCCGGGCCGCGCGAGGGTCGATGTATTGTCCGCGCGCCATGTCCGCCTCGATGTGGGCGAGCCACTGATCAGCGAGCCGCTTCTGTCGGTCGGGGAAGCTCTTGGACTTCTCCGTACCGTCCGGGCCCACGTACAGAGCTCGGTAGCGGAGCCCGGAGCCGTAACGGTCGCTCTTGACTTTGCGGACCTTGCCGTCCGGGCCAGTCTCAGCCCTGTACCAGCGATCTTGGATGTGTCCGGCCATCAGGCAGCAGCCCCTTCCATCAGGGACTCGACCCAGGCCCGGACGTCGTCGGGGTCGTAGCGCAGGTGCCGGCCGACCCGGAAGCCGCGGGGACCGGTGCGCTTGCGGCGCCATTGGTAGACCGTCTCGATCGGCACGCCCGGGAGTACGGCGACGTCCGAAGGAGTCAGGTACCGCGCGGGCAGGGTGCGCGGTGTATCGGCGACCTGCGCCACGGCGAGGCGGCGCTCAGCCACGGGTGGGTTCTCCTTCTGTTCCAGGGGCGGGTTCGAGGGATGCGGCAAGCCAGGCTTCGGCGGAGGAGAGGCCAGTTCCAGAGAAGGCCCAGTGCGAGAGGACGAGGGTCGCCGTGTCGGTCTCGCCCCCGGTGGCTGCTGTGGCTTGGGCGCGGCGCCATTCGGCGCGGGCGGTGCGGAGTGCGCCGAGGGTGGTGGAGTAGCGGCGGGATTTGGTGGAGAAGTGGCCGCGGAAGCCGAGCATGTGGGCCCAGGCGCGGAGTCGGAGGTCTTCCAGGTTCTTGCGGGCGCCGAGGGTCCAGGCGGTGCGGATCAGTCGGCGGGCGTGGTCGGTGATGTCGAGTTGGGCGAGTTCGGCGAGGAACTTGAGGGGGGCGGTCGAGAGCTCCCGTGGCGGTCTCGGTGCCTTTGGTGGCGTACTTGGCGATGTATGAGGCAACGGCCCGTTCGGTGAGTTCTTGGTCGGCGTCGAAGTCGGCGGATCGGATGGTGCGGACGTCGAGTTGGCGGCCGAAGGTGAAGGTGTGGGCGCGTCCGTCGATGACTGGGCCGTCCACGCGGACGTGGGCAGCGGCGGCGCTGATGGCGTCGGTGAGCTGCTCGGCGGTGGCCCAGGCCGGGGGCGGGGTGTCGCCGCCCTCGGGGCCGTCGATGCGGATGACGGCGTGGAAGTGGACGGCGCCGCGCTTCTGGTATTCGGCGACTTTGGCGAAGGACACGCGGGCGTGCTTGAGGAACGCGCGCTGTGAGAGTCCGGCCCGCTTGGCGACCTCCCGGCGGAGGTAGGTGGAGAAGCGGCGCCAGAGCGGACCGGCGTGGGCGTTCCAGAGGACGGCCGCGTCGTAGTCGTAGGTGTCCGGGTTGAGCGGGGTGCCGAGCTCGGCGTCCTCCTGGCCGTGGAGGACGCCGCAGCGGCAGCGGCGGACTGAACCGGCCGATCCGGAAGGGCGGTTGTGGACGGGACCGAAGCTGGGTGCGGTGAAGGTGGCGAAGACGCGGGGGTGTGCGGCGACGCGTTGCGGGACGCCCTTGCCGCCGCGCAGGCCGGAGGTGATCAGGTGGAAGGTGTCGCGGCGGTAGACCTCGGCGCAGGCCGGGCAGCGGGTCGTGCGGCGGTTGTTGCAGCGGACCAGGAGGTGACCGGCCGGGAGGCTGGCGGAGTCGAGGCGGTGGAGGACGTGGCCGATCTCGCCGGTGCGGGTGTTGACGTCGTATTCGGTGCGGTGGCCGTCGAGGCGGATCGGGTGGGTGCAGCCGCCGAGTCCGGAGAGCTGGCGGAGGATACCGGGCAGGGTGCCGTGCTGGGCGAGCTTGGCGAGTTCGGGCAGTGGGGGCGGGGTGGGGCGGGTGAAGATGGCGTTCTCCTTCTGGCTGGCTTGCTGCGCTGGTCAGGAGGGATGAGCCCCGGGGCGGTGGATGCTTGGCCGTGTCGAACCGCCCCGGGGCATCAGGCGCCGTTCAGCGCCGGTGGTGGTCGCGGAGCATCGAGCGCAGGACCACGGCGGCGATGGCGACGGAAATGGCCGTGACGGCGACGGCATCCGGACCCGCCGCAGCACGTCGAAGCCGACGAGCCGCAGCTCGACCACACCGGGCTTGACGGTCGTGACGTACACGGCGTGAACGCCCCAGGCATGCCGCAGCCGTTCGGCCGAGGCGGCGACGTCGGCGGGTTCCTGCCCGGGGGCGAGCCGCAGACGAAGCCGTAACCCGGTCGAAGTGGGCCGGATGATTCCCCGCCGGGGCGGTACGGGGCGTATCTCCCGTCGGGTGGTGGCCTTGACCGCCAGGACCCGCAGCCGGGAGGGAGCCACGGTCAGGCCGCAGGCTTCCATGACGGAGCTGTAGGAGCTGAGCAGCCGGGCCGTGGATATCGGCAGGCCGACCGTGGACCAGTAGACGCCGGGGTGCTTGGCCCGGGTGTAGGCAGCCCCGCCGCCGAGCGCTGCGAGGGGACCGTGCTTTAACGGGCAGGTCCACAGACTGCCCGACTCGCCGGAAGCTTAAGGGGCCATGATCACTCGCCCCATGGCAGCTCCCGCCCAAAGTCTCGGAGCCAACCTCTCGCCGTCGTCCGCCTCCGGCCGGTGGAGGCGAAGGGCGGAGGACGATTGGGGGAGGAGTGAAGGGGTGCGGTACAGCAGAGAAGTACAGCAACCGTGGCGACCGCAGGTGGCCAAGCTCGACCGCTAGCACCCTCGCGACCAGGCCGGATGACCTCAGCAACCTTCCCGAGGAGGAACGTGTACTCGACCAGTGAGAGTTACTACGACGGCAAGGGCCACACGAGGAGGCCCGGAGAGAATTTTGACGATTATGCCGGTTTTAGCAGGAAGCCTGGCGAATCCTTTACAGACAGCAAGGGTTTCAGTAGGAGGCCGGGCGAATCCTTCTATGACGGCAAGGGTTTCAGCAGGAGGCCCGGCGAATCCTTCTACGATGGCAAGGGGTACTCCAGGCGCCCATAGCTTCGTGGTTGTGCTGCCGTGCTGTCCTCGGTTCGGACTCCTAATGCGGTGGCTACCGCCAGTGCTGTACAGCAGCGAGGTACAGCAACCCCAGCAACCGAGCATGACGGTCCGTGACGTTCCCCGGCCCCTTGGGAGCCAGAATGACCGTCGCTGAGCGTTCCCTTTAGAGCTACGGATCAGAAGGTCGTGCCCTCGGTCTCAGCGTGGGCCGAGGGCATCGCCAACTTGGCAGCGAAGTCGGGCCAGCAGCCCACCGGCGACGGCGAAGCGTGATCAGCTTGAGGCGTGGAGTCCATCATCGCCAGCGCCATAGCCGTTCTTGGAACCCTGCTTGGGTCGGGGATCACTCTGGCGTTTCAACAGCGCACCACCGACAGGAGCCATCAGTTCACCCGCCGCGAGAAGCTTCGGCAGGAGCGACTCGATGCCTACTCCGCCTACGCCGGCGCGTTGGTCAACTATCGCCGCTGTCTGGTCCATCTGTGGTTCTGTGAGCATGAGCAGCCGCCACCGGAGGACCCCGACGCGGTGCGTATCCGCGCCTACGACTTGCGCTCCAGCGCCCAGGAGGCCCTATTCCGGGTCCAGATGCTGACGGATGACGGGAGGCTGAGTCGGACCGCGGAAGACGTGCTGGCGAACATCACGGAGCTACCCAAGGCGGACGCCAGGGCCGAGCTGGACGAGCTGAGAGCACGGACCCGTGACGACATCAGCCGACTCGTCGTCTCAGCGAAGCAGCACCTCTGAGGTACTTGCACAGGTCCCTGGGCTGATTCCAAACGCCGACCGGACCGCACCACAACCGCACCAGATCGAGCGGGGAACAGCGGGGAACCACGGAGAAGGGGTCAGCACCCATCGAGGCCCCGAACAAACCGTTCGTCCAGGTCAGCGCCGAAACCGGCCGCAAAAGCTCGCAGCTTCCCAAGCTCAGGGCTTCAGTCGGATGCCCGGTACGGCCGTCGCTCCTCACCGTTCAAAGCGTTGCTGATCTCCCGGAGACGCCTCTCCGGGAAAGCAAAGGCGTTGCAGGGGTTTCGGTAGGAGTGCCCGCCGTCGTTGATCCAGACGCCGTCTGCCAACCGCCAGTGGGCAGGCTCCCATTGGCCCTGGTTCTCCAGGAGCATCCCCGCTACTTCGGTGGGCTCTTCGATCAAGGTGAGAGCGGCAAGCGCGGCAGTGAGGGGAACCGCCGCGTCGTCGGGGAGCAACGCATCGCCAAGTGTCGGAAAGAGCAGCAGGAGGCGAGCATCGGTATCACCAACGCCCTCTTGTGCCGGCTGTCGAGCAGCGGACAGCAGTTCCGGCCAGGCCGTGCCGGGCCCCATGAAATGGCCGTCGTCCACTGCGAGGGTTTCCGCTGCGGGCCAAGCCGGTTGACGTATCAGGTAGTCCACCCCTCGGTCTCCGTCGAGGTTGCGGTAGACGACGTAGATGGTGTGGCCGGAGCGCAGGGGCACGCTGAACACTGGCCACTGGCGGTCGGCGGAGAGCGCGCGGTACAGATCCATGGCCGCATCCCAGTCGGCACCGAACGCGGCTCGTTGCGCGTCCTCACCGCGCAAACAGCTACCGAGGTGCACCGGCCAGAACAAGGGCTCGTCCAGATAGGTGCTCCCCTCGACCAAAGGGCCGCCTTCGTATCCCGGGATCTGCAGCACCCGAGGATCATGGCACGAGACGCGCGGACACTCCTGCCTCTGCGTCTTCACCAGAGCCGCACCACAACCGCACCAGAACGAGCGGGGAACAGCGGGGAACCACGGTGAAAGCAACCTGGCCCGACGAGGCTGCATCACAGCCGTTCGCCCAGATCAGTCCCCAATCCGGCCCCGAATGCTCGCAGCTTCCCAAGCTGAGGGCTCAGGCGCCGTCGGCGCAGGCCGGCCGTCGTGGCTGGCTGTCGTTGGCTGAGGTTCAGACGGGGCCATTGAAGGTGCCAGCCGTCAACCGAGCGCGCAGAAGCTGGGCCGTCTCTGGGCCGTGCGAGGTCGCTCGACAGTGGCCAAGGACGACCAACGACGACCACCAGGCGCACGGGCCCACCGCTCCCGACCAGCGAAAACCCAGGTCCTGGCGGGTCCTCAGGCCTGGTGACCGCATGCAGAAGGGGCCCCGTCGTGGTGACGGGGCCCCTCTGGGTGGGGCTACGTGATCAGCCGCACTGGCACGGGTTGCCCGACTGGCAGCCGCAGCCGCAGCCGGAGCCGCAGCCGCAGGCGCCGAACAGCGGGAGGCTTTTGATGTCGGCGGGCTGGTCGGTGTCGCGGTCCAGGGTCGGGTCGGGCGTGGCGGGAGAATCGGCCATGGTGTCCTCCTCAATGAGGCCTCAATGAGGCATCGAGGCCGGGGGCCTACGCCTATACGCCTATACGCCTAGGCGAGGCACGGGTGCCTACCCCCATTGCATGCCCGCTCCACTGGGCGCATCAACGGCGCACTGAGGCTCGCCCGCGCCCCCGGAGTGAGACGGAAGCCCCCTACTCCCGGACCTCAGACGCCTTCCGCCCCCGTGACCGGCTGAATGTCGGGCTGGAGCTCGTCCGCGTGCTCACCCGTCACCAGGTACACCACACGCTTGGCCACCGACACGGCGTGGTCGGCGAAGCGCTCGTAGTAACGGCCCAGCAGGGTGACGTCGACGGCGGTCTCGATGCCGTGCTTCCAGCGGTCGTCCAGCAGGTGCTGGAAGAGCGTGCGGTGCAGCAGATCCATCTCGTCGTCGTCCTGCTCCAGCTGGAGCGCCAGGTCGACGTCCTTCGTGATGATCACCTCGGCCGCCTTCGCCATCAGGCGCTGCGCGAGCTGGCCCATCTCCAGGATCGTGGCGTGCAGGTCGTGCGGGATCGCCCGCTCGGGGAAGCGCAGCCGGGCCAGCTTCGCCACATGCTGGGCCAGGTCGCCGGAGCGCTCCAGGTCGGCGGACATGCGGAGCGAGGTGACGACGATACGCAGGTCCGTCGCCACCGGCTGCTGGCGGGCCAGCAGGGCTATCGCGCGGGCTTCGAGCTCGTGCTGGAGATCGTCGACCTTCTGGTCGGCCGCGATCACGCTCTCGGCCAGCTTCAGATCGGCGTCGAGGATGGCCGTGGTGGCGCGCCCGATCGCCGACCCGACGAGCCGGGCCATCTCGACCAGGCCGTCGCCGATCGAGTCAAGTTCCTCGTGGTACGCGTCACGCATCTGCTTCGTCCCTCTCTTACGTCACCTTGGGGCCCGGGGGCCGGGCTGCCCGCCGGACGGACCGCCGGACGGGCCCCGTGAACCCCACGCTCCCACGTTCCGGCCCGTACGCGTCCGTTTCAGTCACCCCAAATGAACCATCCCTGGCTCCTGGGTGAACTCTGGGCGACGAGTGTTCGAGGTCGCACTCCGATGGCTGTGGCCTGGCGTGACGACATGCCTAACCTGGGGGCATGGACGTGAACGCGGCGGTCGCCGCAGCGGCAGCGATCGCCGGAGTGCTCACCGGTGTCATCGCCATGCTGGCGTTCCGCTGGAGCGAGCGCGACCAGAAACGCCCCACCCGCACATCTCTGCACACGGACCCGGTGCTTCCGCCGGGCGTCGACACGGTGCTCTCCGTGCTCCGGTCCTCGGCCGTCGTCCTCGACGAGGCCGACGCCGTCGTCAAGGCCAGCTCCGCCGCGTATGCCCTCGGGCTGGTGCGCGGCGGCAAGCTCGCCGTCGATCCGATGATGCAGATGGCCCGCGACACCCGTCGCGACGGGGAAATACGCCAGGTCGAGCTGGATCTGCCGAGGCGGGGAACCGGACGGGGGGAGGCCCTGGCCGTCTCCGCGCGGGTCGCCCCGCTGGGCTCCAGGCTCGTGCTGCTCCTCGTCGAGGACCTCACCGAGGCCCGGCGGATCGAAGCGGTACGGCGCGACTTCGTCGCGAACGTCAGCCACGAGCTCAAGACGCCCGTCGGCGCGCTCTCCCTCCTCTCCGAGGCCGTCATGGACGCCTCGGACGATCCGGAGGCCGTCGAGCGCTTCGCCGGACGTATGCAGATAGAGGCCACCCGGCTCACCAACCTCGTCCAGGAGCTCATCGACCTGTCGAGGGTGCAGAACGACGATCCCCTCGAGGACGCCGAGCCGGTCCGCGTGGACGAGCTGGTCGCCGAGGCCATCGACCGGTGCCGCCACCAGGCCGGCACCAAGCAGATCACCATGGCCGCCGGCGGCACCGCCGACCTGAGCATCTGGGGGAACCGGGGCCAGCTGGCCGCAGCCCTCGGCAACCTCGTCGAGAACGCCGTCAACTACTCGCCCGCCCGCACCCGGGTGGGCATAGCCGCGCGCCGGGTGACCGCGCCCGGCGGAGACCTCATCGAGATCGCCGTGACCGACCAGGGCATCGGCATCTCGGAGAAGGACCGGGAGCGCGTCTTCGAGCGCTTCTACCGCGTCGACCCGGCCCGTTCCCGCCAGACCGGCGGTACGGGTCTCGGTCTCGCGATCGTCAAACACGTGGCCGCCTCGCACGGCGGGGAGGTCACGGTGTGGAGCTCCGAGGGTCAGGGCTCCACGTTCACCCTGCGGCTGCCGGAGGCGGCCGCCGCCCGCGACCGCGGGATCGACCACGACATGCCCGGACTCGACGATGAGGACGAGAACGGGCAGCCCGACGGGACGACCACCGTCACATCCCCGTATGAACCGCTTCCCGCTCCGGAGGTCCTTCCGTGACCCGTGTGCTCGTCGTCGAGGACGAGGAGTCCTTCTCCGACGCCCTGTCGTACATGCTCCGCAAGGAGGGCTTCGAGGTCGCCATCGCGACCACCGGGCCCGACGGACTCGACGAGTTCGAGCGCAACGGCGCCGACCTCGTCCTCCTCGACCTGATGCTGCCGGGGCTGCCCGGTACGGAGGTCTGCCGCCAGCTGCGCGGCCGCTCCAACGTCCCGGTGATCATGGTCACCGCCAAGGACAGCGAGATCGACAAGGTCGTCGGGCTGGAAATAGGAGCCGACGACTACGTCACCAAGCCCTTCTCCTCCCGCGAACTGGTCGCCCGCATCCGGGCCGTCCTGCGCCGCCGCGGGGAGCCGGAGGAGGTCACCCCGGCCGCTCTCGAGGCGGGTCCCGTCCGGATGGACGTCGACCGCCACGTGGTGACCGTCTCCGGCTCCAAGGTCGACCTCCCCCTGAAGGAGTTCGACCTCCTGGAGATGCTGCTCAGGAACGCGGGCCGCGTGCTGACCCGTATGCAGCTCATCGACCGGGTGTGGGGCGCCGACTACGTGGGCGACACCAAGACGCTGGACGTCCACGTGAAGCGTCTGCGCGCCAAGATCGAGCCGGACCCGGGCGCGCCGCGGTACCTGGTCACGGTGCGTGGCCTCGGCTACAAGTTCGAGCCGTAAACCGGCTCCGTCAGACGGCGGCACGTACGACGCGACCACACGTACGGCAAAGGGCGGCACCCTTCGGGGTACCGCCCTTCGTGCGTGCTCGATCAGTGGCCGGCCGACGTCGAGGCCGTCGCGGTGGCGGTGCCCGTGGCCGTCGCGCTCGCCGAGGCCGCGTCGGTGGGCGTGCCCGAGACGGAGTCGGACGGCGAGGTCGAGGCCTTCGGCGACTTCGAGGTCTTCGAGGTCTTCGAGGTCTTCGGCGACTTCGAGGAGGTCGCGGAGCCGGTGGCCGTCGCGCCGGGCGCCGCGGGGATGTTGGTCGGGCCCCACTTGGTGAAGTAGCTCTCGGCCGGGACGACGAACGCGCGCAGCTTCACATCACCGGTCTTGCTGAAGGTGAAGGTGATCGGCTGGGCGTTGCCGTCCTTGACGGCCGCACCGGGGTTGCTCAGGGCCGCGGAGGCGTTGCCCTCGCCGCCCAGGATGACGTGGCCGCCGGCGGGGATGGTCAGCTTGCCGCCGCCCTTGGCGGGCGTGATCTGGGCGACGCCGTCGCCGCCGATCTTGACCGAGTCGAGGGTCTGCGGGGTGCGGCCGTTGTTGAAGACGGTCGCGGAGACCACCGCCGGGCCCGTGGACGTCGCGTCGGGCTGGGTGATGACGAGGGCGTTCTGGATCTTGATGTCGCCGACGCTGGTCGCCGCGTTGTCCGGCTTGACCTCCAGCGTCTGTGCGTTGTTGCCGGCGCCGCACGCGGCGAGCGAGGCGAGCGAGAACGCGATGGCGGCGGCGGCGAGGGCGCCGCGTCGAAGGCTGCTGCTCACGGCGGCGGCAACTCCTTGAACGTGGGCGAAACAGAGCGGCTCCGGTGTAAAGCCGCCCTAAGGGTCTGTCAGCGGCCTTAGGTTACCGAGCCGTCCCCACGCCGCCGCACCCGACCCGCCTCTTGGCCCTCGCGAGCCCCGTTGCGCCGCTCGTGCGCCCCGGTCCTCGAGTGGTTCCGGTCCGCCTCATCAGCTACTTTGAGCTTCTGTTCGTCCGCCATTCACATAAGCGGCTGTACGAGTTGCCGCGAGAGTAGCGACGAGATCCGCTTGGGGTTTTCCGGTAAGGAATCCGCGGCGGTCCGGAAAATTGATCATCGGTAGATCGACGCGGCCCGTGATCAATTCCGGATTCGTCTCGTACCCGACTCCGCTCACCGAACGGAGTAGCGGAAGTCGAGCTCCTGGAGCGGGACAAACCGGGATGTTCAGACCCTGGTCAGGAACGTCCGGTGTGTGTAACGTACGCGTTTCTCTTGCCCTGAACAGCCGCTCCCACCTGCGAATACCCTCTTCCGCTCCCCCTTCGCAGCACGTTCCTGTCGCGGTTGTCAAGCCCCGAGATATGCCCTGACCTGCGAAAACGCCATTCAGAAGACGCCGTTTCCGTGTTACCCTGGATAGCCACGGAAGGGGTACCTGTCACATGACGTTCAAGGTTGGCGACACCGTGGTCTATCCCCATCACGGGGCCGCGCTGATCGAGGCCATCGAAACTCGCCAGATCAAAGGCGTGGACAAGACCTACTTGGTGCTGAAGGTCGCCCAGGGCGACCTGACGGTGCGTGTGCCAGCGGACAATGCGGAGTTCGTCGGCGTGCGTGATGTGGTCGGTCAGGATGGGCTGGACCGGGTCTTCGAGGTGCTGCGCGCGCCGTACGCCGAGGAGCCCACGAACTGGTCTCGTCGTTACAAGGCAAATCTGGAGAAGCTCGCCTCCGGCGACGTCATCAAGGTCGCGGAAGTCGTGCGTGACCTGTGGCGTCGTGAGCGCGAGCGTGGACTCTCGGCCGGAGAGAAGCGCATGCTCGCCAAGGCCCGGCAGATCCTGGTGAGCGAGCTCGCCCTCGCGGAGAACACGAACGAGGACAAGGCCGAGGCTCTGCTCGACGAGGTTCTCGCGTCCTGACTCAGGCAGTCGTCGAGACGGTGGCCGCTCATCCGGCGGTCGTCCCGACGTCCACACAAGGCCGCACAGCTGCGCAATGAAATGCCGCGGTGCCCGATGACGTAATTACCGTCGCTCCACGCGATGGCTGTCGCCGGGCGCTGCGGCATGTTCGTACCCGGGTATGTTCTTACCCGCGCAATTTCGGAAACGTGCGGCCTCGAATACGCCTGCGTCCCATGTGACGCCTGCGTCCCCGATACCCGCGTCGATACCCGCGTCCCCGATACTTGGCGTGCCGGGCCCGGACAGCTTGCTCGACCGGATGTCACGGAAGGGTCCGGTCAGGGCTCGCGCCCGGCACTGCCCCGAGCTCTCGGCTTCGCTCGAGCAAGGGGCACGCCCAGGCCATACCCAAGCACGCCGAGTACACAAACCTGACAGGAACCGATGTCTGACGATTCGCGCTCCTCGCTGTCCGGAGGCCGCACGGCGGCCGTGATTCCGGCCGCCGGACGGGGCGTGCGCCTCGGTCCGGGCGCCCCCAAGGCACTTCGCGCGCTGAACGGCACCCCCATGCTCATCCACGCGGTGCGCGCCATGGCCGCCTCCCGCGCGGTGTCGCTGGTCGTCGTCGTGGCCCCGCCCGACGGTGCCGCCGAGGTGAAGGCGCTGCTCGACACGCACGCGCTGCCCGAGCGAACCGACTTCCTCGTCGTCCCCGGCGGGGACAGCCGTCAGGAGTCCGTGAAGTACGGGCTCGACGCGCTGCCCCCCGGCATCGACATCGTCCTCGTGCACGACGCGGCCCGCCCGCTCGTGCCGGTCGACACGGTCGATGCCGTCATCGAGGCCGTACGGGACGGCGCGCCCGCCGTCGTACCCGCGCTGCCGGTCGCGGACACCGTCAAGCAGGTCGAGCCGGCGAGCGAGCCGGGGATGCCGGAGCCCGTCGTCGCCACGCCCGAGCGGGCGCGGCTGCGGGCCGTGCAGACGCCGCAGGGGTTCGACCGCGCCACTCTCGTCCGTGCCCACGAGACCGTCACCGACAACGTGACCGACGACGCGAGCATGGTCGAGCAGCTCGGGGAGCGGGTGGTGGTCGTGCCGGGGCACGAGGAGGCGTTCAAGGTGACGCGTCCTTTGGACCTCGTCCTCGCGGAGGCGGTCCTCGCGCGCAGGAGGGCCAACGATGGCTTCTGAGCCACCCGCACCGCTCCCCGTGGTGCTGCCGCAGGTCGGCATCGGTACCGACATCCACGCCTTCGAAGAGGGGCGGGAGCTGTGGTGCGCCGGGCTGCTGTGGGAGGGCGAGGGGCCGGGGCTCGCCGGGCACTCCGACGCGGACGTCGTCGCGCACGCCGCCTGCAACGCGCTGTTCTCGGCGGCGGGGCTCGGTGACCTCGGCGCCCACTTCGGGACCGGGCGGCCCGAGTGGTCCGGCGCGTCCGGGGTCACGCTGCTGACGGAGGCCGCGCGGATCGTCCGCGCGGCGGGCTTCACCATCGGCAACGTCGCCGTCCAGGTCGTCGGGCCCCGCCCGAAGATCGGGAAGCGACGGGACGAGGCGCAGAAGATCCTCTCCGAGGCGGCCGGGGCACCGGTGTCGGTCTCCGGGGCCACGACGGACGGCCTCGGCTTCCCGGGCCGCAACGAGGGACTGATGGCGATCGCCACGGCCCTGGTGGCCCGCACGCCCTGATGCGCGTCGGCCCCAGCGACGGGGCCGGGGTGCCGGTGCCGGTGGTGTCAGAGGGCGGTGGCCGCCCACAGATGTCACGAATACGTCCCCCTTGCGAGGGAAGGTCGCGGGGCACTCCCCGGTGCCCACTACCCTGGAGTGGTGACCATTCGTCTGTACGACACCAGCGCCCGGCAGATCCGTGACTTCTCCCCGCTCAAGCCGGGTTGTGTCTCGATCTACCTGTGTGGCGCCACCGTGCAGGCCGCACCGCACATCGGGCACATCCGCTCGGGCCTCAACTTCGACATCATGCGCCGCTGGTTCGACTACCGCGGGTACGAGGTCACGTTCATCCGCAACGTGACCGACATCGACGACAAGATCATCACCAAGTCGGCGGACCAAGGCCGCCCTTGGTGGTCGATCGGGTACGAGAACGAGCGCGCGTTCAACGACGGGTACGCCGTGCTCGGCTGCCTGCCGCCCACCTACGAGCCGCGGGCCACCGGGCACATCACCGAGATGGTGGAGATGATGCGCGGGCTCATCGAGCGCGGGCACGCGTACGAGGCGGACGGGAACGTCTACTTCGACGTGCGGTCCTTCCCCGGGTACCTCCAGCTGTCCAACCAGGAGCTGGACAACCTCCAGCAGCCGTCCGGGGTCGGTGAGACCGGCAAGCGGGACCCGCGCGACTTCGCCATGTGGAAGGCCGCGAAGCCGGGCGAGCCGAGCTGGGAGACACCGTGGGGACGGGGCCGGCCCGGCTGGCACCTGGAGTGCTCCGCCATGGCCCACAAGTACCTGGGCCCCGCGTTCGACATCCACGGCGGCGGGATCGACCTGATCTTCCCGCACCACGAGAACGAGATCGCGCAGGCCAAGGCCTTCGGCGACGAGTTCGCCACGTACTGGGTGCACAACGCCTGGGTCACCATGAGCGGCGAGAAGATGTCCAAGTCCCTGGGCAATTCCGTACTCGTCTCCGAGATGGTCAAGCAGTGGCGTCCGATCGTGCTGCGCTACTACCTCGGCACCCCGCACTACCGCTCGATGATCGAGTACAGCGAAGAGGCCCTGCGCGAGGCCGAATCGGCGTTCGCGCGCATCGAGGGCTTCGTGCAGCGGGTCGTCGAGAAGGCGGGAGGCGTCGTCGAGCCCGCCGCCGAGGTGCCGCCCGCCTTCGCCGAGGCCATGGACGACGACCTGGGCGTCCCGCAGGCGCTCGCCATCGTGCACACGACCGTGCGACAGGGGAACTCCGCCCTGGCCGCCGACGACAAGGAAGCCGCCGTCGCCCGCCTCGCCGAGGTACGGGCCATGCTCGGCGTCCTCGGGCTGGACCCGCTCGACGAGCAGTGGGCCGGCGAGGGTGACCGCGGCGAGGATCTGCACGGCGTCGTCGACACCCTGGTCCGGATGGTCCTCGACCAGCGGGAGGCCGCCCGCACCCGCAAGGACTGGGCCACCGCGGACGCCATCCGCGACCAGCTCAACCAGTCCGGCCTGGTCATCGAGGACGGCCCGCAGGGGCCGCGCTGGACGCTCGGCCCTCGCTGAGCGGCCCCCTCGGGGCTTTCTCGGGGCCTCCTCGGTGCCCCCGGCCTTGATCGATTGTGCCGCCCGGGCCTCCGGGCGGCACACTGCATATACGACACTTCACGTGCGTACGCACGCTCGCCTCACACAGACAGGTAGGTCATGGCCGCTAACAACCGCCGCATGTCCGGCAAGAAGGGCGCGCAGGTCGGCAGTGGCGGCCAGCGACGCCGGGGCCTGGAAGGCAAGGGCCCCACCCCGCCCGCCGAGATGCGCAAGGGGCACAAGAAGAACCGCATCGCGGGCGCCAAGGCGAAGCAGATCGCACGCCGTCCCGCCCCGCGCGGGCGCGGCGGCAAGGGCACGGCCGAGATGGTCGTCGGACGCAACTCGGTCGTGGAGGCGCTGCGCGAGGGCGTGCCCGCGTCGATGCTGTACGTGCAGCAGTTCATCGACAACGACGAGCGGGTGCGCGAGGCGCTCCAGCTCGCCGGTGAGCGCGGCGGCATCCACCTCATGGAGGCCCCGCGCCCCGAGCTCGACCGCATGACCAACGGGCTCAACCACCAGGGTCTCGTCCTCCAGGTCCCGCCGTACGAGTACGCGCACCCCGAGGACCTCGCGGCCGCCGCCTACGACGAGGGTCAGGACCCGCTGATCGTCGCCCTCGACGGTGTGACCGACCCCCGGAACCTGGGCGCCGTCGTCCGTTCCGTCTCGGCCTTCGGCGGCCACGGCGTCGTCGTGCCCGAGCGGCGCGCGGCCGGCATGACCGCCGGCGCCTGGAAGACGTCGGCCGGTGCCGCGGCTCGTACGCCCGTCGCCCGCGCCGCCAACCTGACGCGGGCCCTTGAGTCGTACAAGAAGGCCGGCCTCGTCGTGGTCGGACTCGCCGCGGACGGCGAGGTCGAGGTCGGTGATCTGGAGGCCCTCGGCGGTCCCGTCGTCATCGTCGTCGGCAGCGAGGGCAAGGGCCTGTCCCGACTGGTCGGCGAGACCTGCGACTTCCGGGTACGGATTCCGATGCCGGGCGGCACCGAGTCGCTGAACGCCGGTGTCGCGGCGGGAGTTGTGCTGTACGAGGCCTCGCGCCGACGCGTCTGAGCGGACGTCCGAACGGATATCTGAACAGACGTCTGAACAGATGTCTGAGTGGACGTCTGAGTGAGTCACCCCCGTGGGGCCGTCGGAATGTTCGGGATGACCTTGACGCGGTCCGGACAGATCGGCGCAGTCAAAGCAGTGTCCTAAACACACATCACTCGGTTAGATGAGTGTGGACACCAGAACACCCCGCACACCCACGGGGGACCGCTCGTCGGGATTCGACGACGCTCCCGCGCTGAGCATGGTGAAGGTGCCGAGCGATCCGGCGCAGGTCATCGTCAATCATGCGAGCTTCCGCGTCCAGCTAGGCGGCGCGACGCGGAGCCCATCCTGGCGCGTCGCACGGCACTTGAGCGGCACCGACGACACCGCGCGGATCCCCGCCGTCGGTACGGCGGGCAGAGCGGGCGGCCCGGCCACCGGGGCCCGCCGCCGCGCGCCCGTCGTCTGGAGCGGGCGGTCCGACCCCGACGACACCGGCGCCCACCGCCTTCTGCAGGCCGTGCGCAGCACCAGCGTGCGCCACGGCGCCGCGGACCCGACGGGCGACTCCGGCGGCGCCACCCAGGTCATCCCCCGCCTCGACGAACACCGGGGCTACGCGGGCGACTTGACCGTCGACACGGTCGAGACCCCCCTCGTCGGCAGCCAGCGCGGCCACGACCACGACTCCGCGGGGACCCGGCTGCTGCCGAACATGCGCAGCGTGGACAGCGCCTACGACGAACCGCGCTACACGGGCGGGCAGTTCGCGGCGGAGGCCCCCGACGGCGGCGGTGGCGGCACACCGACCAGGCGGCACGGCTCGGACCCCGTCCGGCACGCCTACTACCCCGGGCGCCGGATGAACCTCGGCGTGGTGCTGCTCCCGCTCCGCGTCTTCCTCGGCTTCATCTCCACCTACGCCGGCATGGGCAAGCTCTGCGACCCCGTCTACTTCGACGGCGGCAAGCGCGGCTCCATGGTCAAGTGGCTGAACACGCTGCACCCTTGGGACGTCGCCGAGCCGCTGCGGCAGTTCGCGCTCCAGCATCCCGTCGGTGCCGGCCTCGTCATCGCTTTCCTCCAGGTCATCGTGGGCGTCCTCACGGTGCTCGGACTGTGGCAGCGGGTCGCCGCCGTGGTCGGCGCGATGCTGTCGGCCGCGCTCATCGTCACCGTCAGCTGGAAGACGGTCCCCGCGTACGACGCGCCGGACATCATCTACCTCGCCGCCTGGTCCCCGCTGATCATCGCGGGCGCCCCCGTCTACTCCGTCGACGGACGCCTCGCGAGCGAGGCCTGGCGCACGCTCGGGCCCCGCGCCGACATCTGGGACCTGCGGCACCGGGTGCTGCGCCGCGGCGCGCTCGTCTCGGCCGTCGTCGTCGGCCTCACGCTCCTCATCGGCTCGCTCCTCGGCGGCGCCGTCCGTGACGCCGACCGCGTGGTCGTGCCGGGACCGGGCGAGGCCCCGCGCAACGAGCTGCCCGGTTCCCCGCTTCCCGAGGAGCCCGGCACGCCCCAGCGGAAGGCCACCACTCCGTCCGCCTCGGCCAAGGCGCCCACCCACGGCAGCTCCTCCTCGCCGTCGGGTGCGGCCACCACGCCGGGTGCCGCGGTCCGCGAGACGGGCGGCACGGTCACCAGCGGCCCCAGCCAGACCCAGGGCACCGGACAGGCCCCGCCCCAGCAGTCCTCGCCGGTCCACCAGGCCCCGAGCACCAGCGCGGGCCCGACGTCCAGCGGCGGCAGCTCCAGCACCGGCGGCACCGGCTCGGGCGGCGCGACCTCCTCCGGCGGTTCGAGCGGTGGCGGTGGCACCTCCGGCGGCTCGGACAAGCTGGTCGGCGGTCTGCTCGGGTAACGCGTATCGCCCCCTGGCAGTACGAGGACGGGCCCCGCACATCAAATGTGCGGGGCCCGTCCTCGTACTGCCG